>JAIWNQ010000294.1 GCA_020216745.1 Candidatus Hydrogenedens sp. | reverse complement strand
TTCTTCACCAAATTATACTATTCTTCAGATTAAATTTTAAACTATCTCATATATTTAATTTCAAATTTATTTTTATCTTACCAAAATAAAAAATAAAATTCAACTTTAAATATCATTTTTTTTATTTAATTTTTTGCATCATCGCAAAAAAATATTCATAGTATCCCAGCCACTTCTGCGCGTGTCTTATACTTTGCAATTACATACTGCAAAGAAAACCTAACCACAGAGTGCACAGAGAACCACAGAGTTTTCTCAATTCTTTATCCCTTTATCTCCATGCCCTCTGTTGTTCATTTCTTTTCTAAAGGTATAATGTATCGGGAGCATCCCTGCTCCCCCAAAAAAACGATTTTTCTCCACTGCAAATGATGATTGTAGTGTAATCAATCCATTCAGGAGTGGGGATAATCCCCTTACACACGTTCACTTTTTAGTGCGAACGCATGGTTCTGTAGATACTTTTTGGGAATGGATAATTTTAAGACATTTATAGCCGTGTTAGTTTAGGATAATAAATTTTGGATTTTAATCTGTTATGGGAGGTTTAGGATTGTTTTTAGGTAGCTTTTGCCGTAATAGTTAAATAATGATAATGAAGCATTGGCAGTGTCGACTAATTCACGAACCTTTTCAAATTTGGTATTTGACAATGTAATATCCACAATGTCATATCGTTCTTCAAGGTCGTTTAATTCCACACTCGGGTCATTAACAAATCTATCAGGCAAGGTTTTAGAAATCAGTCGGTCTAATGTTTTTGACCAGTTATGTGAACGCCATGCAAGGCAATCTTTTGGTAGACTGTCATTGTATTCAGGGATTTTTCCTTCTTCAAGGACACATTGGTTTCTCCACCAGCATTTATTATTATAACCACTAATAATATTGTTATGCATTTTAGCATTTGATAGTCCTTCAAGGATTTGGAAAGGGTCATCGTAATAGTGTATTGCATTAAGGTATAGTCTGCCCATGAATGTTTCGATAGCTAAATGACGGTTGGATGAGAGCTGGACTGCATTATTTTTTGGGGTGTGCCAACCTAAAATATCTAACAGGTAAATCCAGAGCATTCTCAGTGCTGAATAGCCAGGGAGTGCGGTGGTATGGTATGGCATGGACAAATCGCCTATGTAATGTAATCCCCAGCCAGAGAATCGCCAGCCCCAATAATTATGTCCTGTGGCAAAGGCAAATTTTGCAAGTTCTTTATAAAGGTAAATACGATACTCGGTATATGACTGTTTGAGGAAGGGTGCAAAGAGTGTTATAATAGGATTTTCATGGAAGAAGCCCATGTGGAATGGTGCCTGGGAACCGAAGTCAAGATTTGGATTTCCGAAAGGTTGGACACCAAATCCGTATATAGCCCCGACCTCAGTTTGATTATCCTTGAATAGTCCTGTATCTATACCATAATCGGGTTCATTTGAGGCGGAGGCCAAAACATCTATAGGCATTACTTCTTCACCTTCGTTAAGTGCGATGAAACAAAATAGTTCAAATTCTTTAGTATTGCTCAGGATGCATACTTCATTGATATTTAGAAGTGTTTTACCTTCTGGTGGTTGGTCTGCATATCCTACGTAATAAAGGGGTGTTTTTGTGTTGGGGTTGATTCGTATTGCGTTGAAAAAGCGTTGACGAATGTCTTGTGCACTTCCTGTGGGTGTGAAGACCAGATTATTTGGGCAAGGTGCATAGGCAGTGACATTTTTCTGTGCCCACGCTTCGACATTGGCTAAAACTTGGGCTAATCCTTGCTCTTCTGCGATGAGGAAGTTCTCTAATGATTCAGCCTGTACAGCGGAAGCATTTGCGACCTCAGGCATCGTTTCCATTACTGCGCGTGTAAATAATGGGTGGTGTTGCCATGAGTATCCCGAGATGTGGCATACAATCAAAGAAAATGTAATGACAATGGTTCTTGTGAATAACGATTTTTTTAGCATAATTTTTCTCCTAATAAAAACTTTTCTGTTTGTTTCACATGGAACATTTTCATAAGTTTCTGGTAAATAATACAATAGGGGCATTGTCTCATAACATTTACCCTATTATATATACCTGCATGTTTCACATGAAACATTTTGTTAACTAATTATTTATTAAACACTTACAAGTTATCCCTTCATTCCAGTCAAGGTAATTCCCTGAATAAACTGTCGTTGAGCAAAGAAAAACAAAGCAATGACTGGAAGTGTCATTAATACAGATGCTGACATCATTAACTCGAATCGAGCAAACCATATTAACATTGCATGTAAAGCAAAAAGTCCCAAACTCAGCGGGTATTTTTCCTGGTCGGTTAGGAATACTAAAGGTCCCATGAAATCATTCCAAACCCATAGGAAGGTAAAGATGGCAACCGTGGCTAATGCTGGCTTGATTAGAGGTAAAATGACATGTCGGTATATCCCTAAGTAACTGCATCCATCGATTAACGCACTATCCTCTAAATCTCTCGGTATGCTTAACATGAACTGTCGAAGCAGGAAAATAAAGAAAGCATTGCCAAAGAAAGAACTTGCCCATAAAGGCACTAACGTGTTATACAATCCTAATGTTTTCCAGATTAAAAAGGCAGGAACCAGTGTTACCTGTGCGGGTATCATTAATGTTGCTAAAATAAGGATAAAATAATAATCTCGTCCAGGCCAGCGAAGTCTTGCAAATGCGTATGCTACAAACGATGCTGAAAAAACCTGCCCTATGATATTCATTACCACCAAGAACAGACTGTTATAAACATAGTTCTTGAGTGGTATTTCCCTTAGCACTTCCCGATAATTACCCCATGCTTTACGAGCAAGAACCATAGGATATGAAATTTTCTTTATGTGTAAGCGAAGCCGAATTTTATCTTTTGGGGTTTCAGTTGCATCGCCTATTTGTTTTACTGTATACCAACTTTTCATCATAATACTTTTATCTTCATCACTTGCGACTTGCCAAAGACAATCTTGCCACTGGTCATACTGGAGATATACTGCCTCTGTTGATTGAAACCGTTTTCCGCCGATGTCAATAGTTGCAAGGACTGTAAACCAAGACTTATCGCCTCGTAAGCCAAGCCGTAATTTTTTAAAGTCCTCTGCGGAGATATTGCAATCTGCAACTGTTTCGATAGTGAATTCGCTACTTTTCGAAAAATCGTAATGAATTTCAATCCCTTTCCGACTGAAGTAGCTTAGTCGAGGCACCAATTGAGCACATGTCCCATAAATGTGCCATTGTAATGTTTCCGCATCTCCGATGCGAAACGTTTCCGCATCCCATGTTTTTATTAACAGTTCTCCGACTGCGACACGACGATAAACGATATCAAAATTATTTATTACAGTATCCATATTTATTTCATTAGAAATCCATGTGCTAAATTTTTCAGGCTCATCACTCCATAATTCTTTCGGCATTCTCCGAAATAGACTACCAAGGATAACATCCGTAAGGGTCGGTTCATTGAGATAAGGCTTGATAAATTCTGGAATATCGTTTTTTATTAGGTATAATCGTTGTTTAACTGCATCTCGCCCTATTTCCAGAAAGGTTTTCCACCGTTCATCATCAACATCCACAGGTTGGATAGGTAGTTCATTCGCGTTTGCTCCAAAATAGGGTGATGTTATCACATGTGCAGGGATAGGAGGAAACCAGCTCGGTGGATAAAGTTCATCAGGCGACTTAAAACTCGTTCCTATAAGCCATACGAACGGAGCAGAAAACATAATGGCACCTAATAGAAGGAGACAATGATAGATACCAAAGCGAAACCATCGCCATATTTTGATAATTTGCTTATTGCTCACGTTCATAATAAACCCACTTTTGCGATACTTTCAATTGTAATATAGTCAAAACAAGTATAATACCAAATAAAATCCATGCTAACGCTGAGGCATATCCCATGCGAAGATATTGGAAACCGTTATTGAAAAGGTAATACGCATAGAATAAAGTTGAGTCTACGGGACCACCTTGAGTCATGATAAATGCCTGAGTGAAAATCTGGAAAGTACCAATGAACCCCATAATAAGATTAAACAGAATGTAAGGGCTTAACATAGGTAAAGTAATGTAGAAAAATTTACGGATAGCACCAGCACCATCAATCTCCGCCGCTTCATAAAGTTGCACTGGTATCGTCTTCAAACCTGCCAACCAGATAATCATACTACCACCTGAAGACCATACCCCCATGATAATAAGGGCTGGTTTAGACCAATTAGGGTCCTGAAGCCAATTAGGACCTACTATGCCTACTTTGGTAAGAACTGCATTCATCATCCCTTCCTGAGGATTAAAAATCCATAACCATAAAATGGACGCAGCGACGCCAGGCATAATTGCTGGGAGATAAAATATAGTCCGATACGTTGCCATGCCTTTCCATTCCCGTTGCAATAATAAGGCGATGGCTAAACTTACAATCATACCTAATGGCACACCTATGGTCATATAAATTGTATTCCACAATGACTTATAAAATAGAGGGTCGCTTATCATGAATCGGTAGTTTTCAAATCCGACCCATTTCGGCGGAGAAAGCACATCATAATTACAAAAACTCATAATGAATGAAAATAACAATGGACCCCCACCAAAAATAAGGAAACCTAAGAACCAAGGGCTTGCAAAGAAATAACCTGCATAATATTCTTTTCTAAAATATCCTTTAGCACTTGACCTTTTGAACAAAATGTAAGTAATTATAGTAATAATAATGAGTATTATAATAATATACACAATTACAATAGGTGTCCATGAAATTGTAGGGTGGTATTTGGGTTTATGGATACGGTCTAATTCTCGCTGGACGATTTGGGTACTTCGGTCTAATGCTTGTTTAGCATTTTCAAGATAATCGGGGCTATATTTTTTATAGATACCTTCCCACATAGCTCGAACATGTTCATTCCAGAGCAATTGTCCAACAGGTGTAACTGGTCGATACTTTGCTTCGGGCATCATGGATACGAAAGTTTGCATAGATTGCTTGAATGTATTTTCGATGGATGGGTCAGAATATAGATAATGTTCCATAATCCATTGTGTTAGGTCGCTACGAGCACTCATCCGTGGTATAAAAATGGCACCGGAACCTTTCACTTTTTCTGCTTCTGCATTATTTCGTATTTGTATAGCACGTTTTGACATGAGATATTTGATGAATAGCCAGGCTTCTTTGGGATGTCGTGCTGTTGCGGGGATAACATAAGAGAAACCGCCAGTCCATCCAATTCGTGGTTTTCCCTCTGGTGCGGGAGCAGGGACAACGCCGAATCGCATGGAACGTCGAGAATTGGCAATGGGAATCATTGCGAAGTCACCGTCTATTTTCATTGCAACCTTTCCTGCAACAAAGGGGTCAAGGTCGCCTATTAACATTGAGGACTGAAACGCCATAACTTTATCAGCTCCGCCCATAATATCATATAATTCTGACATGTAGGCTAATGCTTCTACGATTTCTTTGCTATTTAGAGTGCAGATTTTACCGTCGGGGCTCATAAATTCACCGCCATTGAGCCATCCATAGATATAGAGCCATGAATTGCCGAAGTTAGGAATAAAGCCTATCTGTTTAATATCACCTCTGGCATCTTTCTCGGTCATGATGACAGATGCTTTTTTTAATTGTTCCCATGTGCGTGGTGGTCCAACTTTATTGGGGTCATTAGGGTCAACACAGCCAATGGCTTTAAGTTGTTCTGCATATTTTTCGAGGAGGTCAAGATTGTAGTATAACCCACGATTATCTGTATCACATGGGATTGCATATAATTTGCCTTCATATTGACTTTCCTTCCAGCATGGTGGAAAGAAATATTCTTCTTTGAGTGTCCATGGGTCATCTGGACGTTCTTTTAGGTCTTCTTCATAGAAATTTTGCAAACATAAAAATGCACCGCGTGAAGCCCATTGTGCTACTGCGAATCGGTCGAAAAATACGACATCAGGTGGGTCTCCTCCTGCCACTGCACAAAGTAGTCGTTGTGGGTCATCTGTCTTATTGAGTGATGCACTTTGCCCCATGACTACTTTTATCTTCGGTTTTCTGTTGATACCATTGTAAAGGTGTTCAAAGTCACGCACCATTTCCCCAACGAAGAAATCCAACTCATTACCCCAATAGTAAAGCCGAACGGTATCCTCAGCTGAAATTGTGCATGTTAAAATGAAAGTAGTAAAGACAAGAATAGGAAATAAGCTATTTCTTATTGCCAATAGTTGTTTATATATATTGCTACCTTTGGTTCTCATTATCTATAAAGAATTTTTTCCTTATGATTGGTTTATTTACTTCTTTATGTTAAGTCAACGAGTGAAATTATTTCAAGCGGATGTTTGTTGTGCAACGGTATATAAAAATTTGTTATTCTCTTATGTGGTTAAGATAGGGAATGATAATAATAATGGAACCAAAAACTATTAAAGAAATACTCACAGAGATTCAGCAAGGAAAGATTACTATTGATGAAGCAATAGAGAAATTAAGATTTGTTCCTTACGAAAATTTATATGATGCAAAGGTAGACCATCATCGCCCATTACGTAAGGGATTTCCTGAAACAATATTTTGTCCTGGGAAAACAGCGGAGCAGATTATTCGCATTTGTAAAGCGATGCTATCTCATGAAACAAATATACTTGCAACACGGTGTAGTAAGGATATTTTTGAAATAGTGAAGCGTGAGATACCACAGGCGGAATACGTTGAACTGGCTCAAGCATTCCGAGTTATTTCCAAACCTATCCGTTATCGTGAAGGCTACATTGCGGTTGTGTCTGCTGGAACAGGTGATACCCCCGTAGCGGAGGAGGCAAGTATTACCTGCGATACTTATGGTTCTCGTGTCGAACGGATTTATGACGTCGGCGTTGCGGGAATACATCGACTGTTTGACCAGTTACCAAAAATACGAGAATCGGTAGCGATTATTGTCTGTGCTGGAATGGAAGGTGCATTACCCAGCGTTGTCGCTGGGTTAGTGAATAAGCCCGTTATTGGAGTGCCAACCAGCATTGGTTATGGCACAAATTTTAAGGGAGTATCTGCCCTTTTAGGAATGCTGAATACATGTGCCTCAGGGCTTGCGGTTGTGAATATTGATAATGGTTTCGGGGCAGGAACATTTGCAGTGACCATACATCAATTAGTTTCACCTGTTTGTGAATAAAAATATATTTGCTCATAGAGGAATAAATGTCATAAAAAATTTTGTCAGATAAGGTAATTTTGAATGAGGATAGCATACTTTGACTGTTCATCAGGAATTAGCGGTGATATGCTGGTCGGTGCATTTCTGGATACAGGTGTACCATTTGATGAACTTCGTTCTGCTTTGAACAGCTTGCCCCTGAAAGGTTATACAATTGCTAAACGGGAAGTTAAAAAAAATGGGCTACGGGCATTACATTTTTCTGTCGAGGTAAAAGAAATTGACGGACATCCACATCCGCATCGGGGGCTTGCAGAAATTACAGAGATTATTCATCAATCCAAATTGCCTGAGGAAGTTAAACAGGGAGCATTACAAAGTTTCAAAAGACTTGCGGAGGTGGAGGCAGAAGTTCATGGGACAACCCCAGATACAATACATTTTCATGAAGTCGGTGCTATCGATGCTATTGTTGACATTGTAAGTGCTCATTGGTGCTGGTGGTATTTGAAAATTCAAAAAGGATATTGCTCCGTAGTAAACACAGGAGGTGGCACGGTTACATGTGCCCATGGAACATTACCCGTGCCTGCACCTGCAACCGCTTTACTGCTTCGAAATTACACCATATTAACAGGGACATGCGATAGCGAGCTTACAACACCGACAGGAGCGGTATTGCTCAATAGCTTTGCAAAACCTACAGGGGAACCTGTTCCACCGTTCAACATCGTAAATATAGGTACAGGAGCTGGGTCAAAAGATATTCCCAATAGAGCAAATGTCTTCCGCTTATTTATCGGCGAGTGCCCAGAGGAAACACGGAGTTGTTCCGAAGAAATCTGGGTCGTTGAAACAAACATCGATGATATGAGCGGTGAACTCATTCCCGTTGCAATTGAAGAATTACTCTCTGCGGGTGCTCGTGATGCCTTCATTATCCCAACAATTGCAAAAAAGGGTAGACCTGCATATCTCCTTACCGTGTTATGTGAAGCATCTCTGCTTCCAGCAATGCGACAAATCCTCTTCGAAAAGACAAGCACATTCGGCATTCGTTACCGAAAAGAAATGCGAACTATACTCGAAAGAAAATGGATACCTGTTGAGACACCTTGGGGTAAAGTAAATGTCAAAATAGGGTACCTCGGCGAAAATATATACCAGATAAGCCCCGAATTTGAGGAATGCCATGCTATTGCAAAGACTTACAACATCCCACTACAAGAAATTTACCACCATGCTATAACCCTCGCACAAAAAACACTAAAATAATCAAAAGATACCCCCCTCTCTCGCCAGATTTTATCATTTTTATCACTATTGTTTAAAAACACAAACTTACAAATGAAGAACAAAATAAAGAAGAGTAAAATATCAAAAAATCATTCATATCAAATCATATCCTTCGTTGCCAAGAAGTATCTACAGAACCAGGCGTTCGCACTAAAAAGTGAATGTGTGTAAGGGGATTATCCCTACTACCGAATGGATTGATTACACTACAACCATCATTTGCAGTGAACAAAATTCATTTTTTTAAGGGAGCAGGGATGCTCCCACTACATTATACCTTTAGAAATAAGTAAATCATAGAGGACACTGAGGAAAGAATTGAGAAAACTCTGTGGTTCTCTGTGCACTCTGTGGTTAAATGTCCTTTGCCGTATGTAATTGTAAAGTAAAAAACACACGCAGGAGTGGCTGGGGTACTATGAATATTTTTTTATGAGGATTAAAAAAATTAATTAAAAAAGATGATATTTAAAGTTGAATTTTAGTTTTTATTTTGGTAGGATAGAACTTAAAATAAAATATATAATAGGAGTTTGATAACAAAATAAATTCAAAATAAAAA
>JAIWNQ010000001.1 GCA_020216745.1 Candidatus Hydrogenedens sp. | reverse complement strand
TATTCCGCAATGGAAGACTACAAAATAGATATAATAATAGATAAAGGACCAAGTGCGAGATCAATTCAAATTGAACTAAATCCTTTTACACTTGTTGGTGCAACAACAAGAAGCGGTTTGTTAACAAGCCCATTAAGAGCTAGATTCGGAATTAAATTTTTATTAGAATATTATAGTACTGATATATTAGAGAGAATTATTAAAAGATCTTCTGATATATTAAATATTAAAATATCAGATGAAGCTGCTATAGAAATTGCATTAAGAAGTAGGGGGACACCAAGAATTGCCAATGCACTATTAAGACGAGTTAGAGATTTTGCACAAGTGATTGGAAATGGATATATTGATATAGATATAGCCAGGAAAGCATTGAATGCTTTAAAAATTGATTCTAGAGGATTAGACGAAATGGACAATAAAATACTTCATACAATAATAGATAAATTTAAAGGAGGACCAGTGGGACTTAATACTATAGCAACTGCAGTAGGCGAAGATCCTGGAACAATTGAAGAAGTTTATGAGCCTTTTTTAATAAAAGAAGGTTTTTTAAAAAGAACACCACGAGGTCGTGAAGTTACAGAAATAGCCTATAAACATTTAAACAGAAGTAAATTTCCGGAGCAAGGAAAACTTTTTTAGAATAAAGAATCAGAAATTAAAGAAAGTTTTTTCTTATCAAGAATTTTTATTTTTTTCCCTTTAATCGAAATAAAATTTTCTTTTTTAAAATCACCAAGGATTCTTATAACTGATTCAGTTGCAGTACCGACAATACTTGAAATATCTTCGCGGGTTAAATTGACTGCAATAAATCCATCAGAATCTGTTTTAAATGTTTTTTCAAGCATTAACAAAACTTCTGCTAAACGTTGCTTAACAGTTTTTTGCGCAATATCTTTTATAAATATATTAGCTTGGTCTAATTCTCTGCATGTTAGTTGAATAAGGGAAAGAGCAAAATCGCTATTTAATTTAATTAAGTTAAAAATAATATCTGATGGAATATAGTATATTTCAGCTTCTTTCAAAACCTCTGCAGTTGTACAAGCAACTTCGTTACTTAAAACTGAACGATATCCGGTGATATCACCTTTAATAGCAAAAGCAACAATTTGAGGTTTAAAATCAATTCCTGTTTTGTAAATTTTAATAATCCCTTTATTCACACAGTAACATCCTGTTATTTTACTACCCTCTCGGTAAATAATTTCTCCTTTGCGATAAATATTGCACTTAATTCTCGAATTTAAAAGTTCAAGTTCTTGTTCAGTTAAAGATTTAAAAAGAGGAAAAACTGAACTAATGTTATTTTCTTCCTTTTCATTATTCATATCAGTAATTCTTGAACTGTTTTAAGAAACGAACATCATTTTCAAAGTAAAGCCTTAAATCTCTAACTTGGAATTTAAGCATTGCTATTCGCTCAAGACCCATTCCAAATGCAAAACCACTGTAAGTTTTACTATTTATTCCATTAAGTTCAAGAACATTTGGATCAACCATACCGCAACCTAAAACTTCAAGCCATCCCGTGTACTTGCAAACAGAGCAGCCTTTTCCTCCACAAAGTTTGCAATTTACGTCCATTTCAGCTGAGGGTTCAGTAAACGGAAAAAACGAAGGTCTTAAACGAATTTTAGTTTCTGCTCCAAACAATTCCTTTGCAAAATAAAGAAGTGTTTGTTTTAAATCGGCGAACGAAACGTTTTTATCAATATATAAACCTTCAATTTGATGAAAAATACAATGTGCTCTGGCTGAAATAGCTTCATTACGGAAAACTCTTCCAGGACAAATTATGCGTATGGGCAGTTTTTCCTGTTCCATACTTCTAACTTGAACTGAGGAAGTATGTGTACGCAATAATATATCAGGTTTCTTTTCAATAAAAAATGTGTCCTGCATATCTCTTGCAGGATGTTCTTCGGGAAAATTCAGGGCTGAGAAAACGTGCCAATCATCTTCAATTTCAGGTCCTTCATAAATGGAATAGCCCAGATATTTAAAAATTTCTACTATTTCATTTTTAATAATAGAGATTGGATGACGAGTTCCTGAGTTTATAGGATATTCCTCCAGAGATAAATCTAATTTTTCTGTTTTATTGTTTAAATCTTTTTCATGCAATAGTTTCCAACTATTTATTTTTTCATTAATTAGGTTTTTTAAATCATTTATTTTTTTACCAAATTCTTTTTTAACTTCTGGAGAAAGTTCTTTAAACTCTTCAAACAGTTTTGTTAAATAACCATTCCTACCTAAATACTCTATCCTTATTTTTTCAACCTCAGAAAGCGTTTTTGGGCTTAACTGTGAAAATGTTTCTTGAATTTCAAAAATCTTTTTATCCATAATAAATTATCTTTTAAGCACTTTAACAATCATTTTGACATCAGTTACAGGCCTGTCGTTATTATCTGTTTCAACTTTCGAAATATTCTCAATAACATCATAACCTTCAACAACTTCACCAAAAACTGTGTAATTTCCATCTAAGTGGGGAATACCTCCAATTGTAGTATATGTTTTTCGTTGAAAATCAGAAAATTTAATTTTTTGGAATTTAAAAATAGAATCAGCTTTGTGTTGAACAAGTTGTGTAATATTTTGTAAGAATTTAGTATCAAACTGAGAGTTATCTTTAAGTAAGCTGTCAAAAAGTTTCTTCTCTATTTTCTCCTTAAGTTTAACATTGAGTTTTACCTCAAGTTTGTTCAGTTCCTCTTCAGTATAAACCTTACCAACAACAAAGTAAAATTGTGATGAAGATGATTTCTTACCAGGATTAACTTCATCACCCTCTCTGGCCATTGCAATCGATCCACGCTTATGTATTATTGTATCGCAGAATTCAGGATCTATGAGATATCCCGCATCACTTTCGCCGTAGAGTTTTCCAGGAATTGGATTTCTAGTATCAGGATCGCCACCCTGAACTACAAAATCTTTAATTACCCTATGAAAAATCAAACCATCATAAAATTTTTTCTCAGAAAGTTCAAGGAAATTTTTCTTATGTTTAGGTGTTTCTTTATATAGTTTAACAATAATATTTCCAAAATCAGTTTGAAATTCTACATATACATTAGAATCTTTGTTTTTAGAGGTACAACTTGCTGAAAGAAGAAATATTACAATTGTTAAGAATTTATACATTTTAGAAATCATATTCGAAAAATTTAGTTACTGGTATTATTGTGCAAAAATATCAAAAATTATACTTTTGGTGTCAACAATTGAAAAAATGTCATCTGTAAAACAACTTTATTCACAGTCTCTTATTTATGGATTAAGTACAGTGGTACCAAGATTCATTAACTATTTATTGGTACCTATTCACACAAATGTACTAACTAATCCTCTGCAGTATGGTATAGTTACAGAATTTTATGCTTACATAAGTTTCTTTATCATACTGCTCACCTTCGGTCTAGAAACTGGTTATTTTAGATTTATAAATAAGTATAAAGGTGATGATACAGTATTCAACTCATCTTTTTCTTTTGTGCTTGTCCTATCATCTTTATTCGTTATAGCTGCATACTTTTTTTCTGGAGTTATTTCAGATTTACTAGGTTCAAAATATCTTCCTATATATGTAACTACTGCTGCTTTAATTCTTGCTTTAGATGCAATAAGCGCTCTTCCGTTTGCTAAGTTAAGGAATAGCAACAGACCAATCGTTTTTTCTTCAATTAAGATAATAGGAGTTGCCATAAATTTAATATCCAACGTATTTTTCTATTTAGTATTAGACCCTAATTTATTAATAAAGTATATTCCTGATGCAGACATACTTTATTTTGTTTTCTTATCAAATCTAATACAAAATATTGTTGTAATAATTTTAGTATTATACTTTACAGGAATACCTAGTTTAAAAATAAATAAAAAAATTCTTTCAGAATTATTAAAATACTCTTTTCCTGTTCTACTTGCCGGATTATCTGGAACAACAAACGAAGCTTTCGATAGGTTATTTATAAAATACTTATTACCAAAAAGTGTAGATTCGCTTTACGAGTTGGGTATTTATGGTGCAAGTGTAAAATTAGCGGTTTTGTTGATTCTTTTTGTTCAAATGTATCGTTTTGCTGCTGAACCCTTCTTTTTTAAATCAGCAGAAACAAAAGAACACAGAACTGTTTATGGAAAATCGCTTAAGTATTTTATAATTTTTTCCATACTTATATCTATACTAATTTCATTTAATTTGCCTATTCTAAAATTTTTTATAGGGCGAAACTATAGAGAATCACTTTACATCATTCCAATACTTTTACTAGCAAACGTTTTTTACGGTTTATTCTTTAATCTATCTTTTTGGTATAAACTTTCAGACAAAACAATATATGGTCTAAAATATACTTTAATAGGATCAGCAATAACTTTTATCTCTAATTTTATATTAATTCCGTTAATTGGAATTTACGGAGCTGCTGTTAGTAGAGTTATAACCTATTTGACTATGTCTTTTTTGAGCTATATTGATGGAAAAGATTCAGGATATATATCTTTAGATACTAGTAATGCAAAAATATATTCTTCATTTCTCTTATTCATAATTCTTTTTTCTTCGCTAATACTTGTTTTTTTAAGTTCAGTTTTCGCATTAATAGTTTCCAATATATTTGTATTCATATTTATTGCTCTATTCATCAAAAAAGAAAAGATTGACATATGGAGAAGGTAAAAATTTTAAATAAATCTAACTTCAGCATACCTGAGTATGCTACCGAACATTCAAGTGGTGTTGATTTAAGAGCAAACATAAAAGAACCAGTAATACTAAAAACTCTTGAAAGAGTGTTGATACCTACAGGAATATTTTTAGAAATACCCGAAGGAATTGAAGCACAAATACGCCCACGAAGCGGTTTGGCAATTAAAAAGGGATTAACCGTTTTAAATACTCCCGGAACTATTGATTCTGATTACAGAGGTGAAATAGGAATTATTGTAATAAATTTAAGTAAAGAGGAAATAACTATCGAACCTGGAGAAAGAATATGTCAAATGGTGTTCTCAAGATATGAAAAAGTTATGTTTGAAAATGTAGATACAATAAATCAAACTAAAAGAGGTTCTGGAGGATTTGGTTCAACCGGCATAAAATGAAAAAAATAATATTTTTTATAATTATCAACCTAATTTTAAACTCTGCACTATCGCAGAAAAATATCGATATTTTAAATAATCAAAAAAAAGAGGTAGAAGCCAAAATATATGAAATTAGTAATCAAATAACATCCCTAGAAAAGAATAGAAACGTAACATTAACAGAAATTACCTTAAAAAAACAAAAAATCAAACTTCAAAACGAACTATTAGAAAATCTAAGAGCACAAATATTAACACTAAACACAAATCTTTTAGAAACAACAAAAATAATTGATAGTATTTCATATGTACTACAAAAAAGAAGAGAAGAACTAGTAATAATTTACAATACTTATTTTAAAAAATTAAGAGAAAAAAATCATATTTTACTACTATTACTCTCATCAAATTCATTTAATCAAGCCTATGCCCGTTTAAAAATGTATAAAAATTTATCATCATATTTTAATAAATTATTATTAGAAATAGAAGATGAAAGAAACAGATATGAGAATTATAAAGAGATGTACGTATTAAATATAAAACAATTAAAGTTAAAAGAAAATGAATATCAAAGAACGATAAGAGAACTTGACATAACCACAAAAAATTTAGAAAATTCAATTGAAAACTTAGAAAAAAAGAAAAATGCTTTACTAGAAGAACAAAAAAGAAATGAAAAGCGCTTGGTATTAATAGATAATGAGATTAAAAGATTAATAGAGGAAAATGCCAAATCACTAAAAAAAATGAGTCCTGAGCGAACAAGAGTATATTCAGAGTTAAGTAAAAACTTCAGGGAAAATAAGGGAAAACTACCTCTGCCCGCTGCAAATGCAACCTTACTAAATCAATTTGGCGAAACAAAGCACCCGGTTTTAAAAAACATATCCATAAAAAACAATGGAATTGATTTAATAATGAAAAGTTCTGAACCCGTTTATTCGGTATTTAGTGGCGAGGTTACCAAAGTGTTTAATGTACCTTATGGTGGATTAGCAATCATTATTAGACATGGAGAGTACCTAACTGTTTATTCAAATCTACTACGAACCGGAGTTAAACCAGGACAAAAAGTTACAATAGGAGAAAAAATAGGAGAATTAATTCAACAACCCGATAATACGTACATCCTACACTTTGAGATATGGAATGAAAAGGAACCAGAAAACCCACTTATTTGGTTGAAATATTAAACAAAAAAAAGTAATATTTTTGTGTAACTTTTAGAATAAAAGGTAAGTATAAAAAATACAATATTAATGATCATGGAAAGGTCAATAACAATACCAAGTAAGCTGGAACAGATAAGTTTAATTGAAAAAATAATAGATGAAATTTCCGAACAGCTTACTATAACTCCTGATGTTTATGGAAAAATCTTAATAGCCACAATTGAAGGAGTAAACAATGCCATTGTACATGGAAACAAACTCGACCAGAGAAAAAATGTTACTATTACATTTACTGTAAACGATAAAGAAATAATTGTAAAGATATCCGATCAAGGAACAGGATTCGATCCGAATGCAATACCCGATCCAACAGTACCAGAGAACATTGAAAACATTTCAGGAAGAGGAGTGTTTTTAATGAAAAAGCTATCTGACAATATTAAGTTTGAAAATAAAGGATCAACTGTAGAATTACATTTTAGAATATAAGATGGCAGTTAGTTTTTCTTACTCAAATACGTCTATTCAAAAATTGGTAAAAAATAAAAATTCAATTAAAGGTTGGATAAAGGATATAATAGAAAATCACTTTAATAAAATTCTTGGTGACGTAAACTACCTTTTCACAAACGACACCCAAATACTCGAAATAAATAGAAAATATCTTAATCACGATTATTATACCGACATCATTACTTTTAGCTATAGTACAGAAAACATTATTTCTGCAGACATTGTTATATCTATTGATACGGTTAGGTCAAATGCTAATTCATTTGGACAGGAATTCGAAATAGAATTAAGAAGGGTAATCATTCACGGAATACTTCATGCCATAGGTTTTGAAGATAAAACCGAAGAACAAAAGAAATCGATGACAGAACTGGAAAACTGGGCTCTAAATCTTTATTCTGAACAATGGAAGTAAATTTTGATGTTGTTGTTGTTGGAGGTGGTCATGCAGGTTGCGAAGCAGCAGCCATTGCTGCTAAGATGGGTTCTAAAGTTCTACTTATTTCCATGGATTTAACAAAACTTGCCCAAATGAGTTGTAACCCTGCAATAGGAGGAATTGCAAAAGGACAAATTGTTAGAGAAATCGATGCTCTCGGAGGTTATACCGGAAAAGCTACCGATTTAACAACCATTCACTTCAGAATGCTAAACCAAAGCAAAGGTCCTGCCATGTGGAGTCCAAGAGCACAATGCGATAGAATGTTATTCACTCTGGAATGGCGAAAATATTTAGAATCATTACCTAATTTATTTCTCTGGCAAGATGAGGTAGTACGATTAGTAATAGAAAATGACATTATTAAAGGAGTAGTAACAAAAACAAATCAAAAAGTTAAATGTAGGTCCGTTGTGTTAACAAACGGAACCTTTTTGAATGGAAAAATACATATAGGATTAACAAATTTTTCAGGCGGACGTATTGGTGAACGAAGTTCTGAAGGAATTACAGAACAACTAATTGATATCGGATTCAAGGCAGGAAGAATGAAAACCGGAACACCTGTAAGAATAGATGGAAGAACTGTAGATTTTTCAAAATTGACAATTCAAGAAACCCAAAGCATAGCCAAATTCTCATTCAATCCAAGCTTTAAATCTAACCTTCCGCATAAGCACTGCTATATCGTAAATACTAATCAAACGGTTCATGATATTTTAAAATTAGGTTTTAACCAATCACCATTATTTACAGGTACAATCAAGGGTGTTGGCCCTAGATATTGCCCCAGCATTGAGGATAAGATAAATACGTTTTCTTCAAAAACATCACACCAGTTATTCTTGGAACCCGAAGGAGTTTTCACCTACGAAATGTACTTGAATGGTTTTTCATCATCTCTGCCAGTTGATATACAATACAGAGCCTTGAAAGAAATTCCCGGGTTTGAGAGTGCGCACATACTTCGACCAGGGTATGCAATAGAGTATGATTATTTCGATCCCACTCAGCTAAACCACACGCTGGAAACCAAAATTGTAAAAAACTTATTTTTTGCAGGACAAATAAATGGCACTACCGGATACGAGGAAGCTGCAGGTCAGGGAATTGTAGCAGGGGCTAATGCCCACATATCAGCACACAATAAACCAGAGGCTTTCATTTTAAACAGGGATCAAGCATATATAGGAGTGCTTATAGATGACTTAGTAACAAAAGGGGTTGACGAACCTTATCGCATGTTCACAAGTCGAGCTGAATTCAGAATATTAATAAGACAGGATAATGCTGATGAAAGACTAACCCCCATTGCTTATAAATTAGGCATGGTATCAAATGAAGATATAGAAAGACTAAAGAAAAAGCTTATGAATATTGAAAAGTTAGAAAAAGAAATTAACTCAGTTTCTGTTGCACCCAAAATAATTAATCCATTTTTAGAAAGAATTAACTCAACACCAATAAATCAAAAACGAAAACTAATCGATATCGTATTAAGACCAGAAGTTACTTTGAATGATCTACTAAGAGAAAGCGCCTTAAATTACACAGAACAGAATCAGGAAGTAGTAACATCTGTTGAAATAAGATTAAAATATAGCGGCTACATAGAAAATGAAAGACTAATAGCAGATAAAATAAAAAGACTAGAGCATATTAAAATACCAAGCGATTTTAACTACAGCACACTCAAATCTCTAAGTACTGAAGCAAGAATAAAACTAAATAAAATAAGACCAGCAACAGTAGGTCAGGCAAAACGAATTCCTGGAATTTCACCAAGCGACATAAATGTACTTTTAGTATATTTTGGAAGATAGTGTTCCATGTGGAACATTACTTTATTGATAGAAATATAAAGTATTACTAAATAGCACATTAACTTATTTTACTTAAATTGTTCCACGTGGAACATTAAAAAAGTTGTTAATCATATCAATTTTGTAAAATTATATGGAGCGTAAAGAAATATCTGGAAGGTTGGTGAATGTAAAGGAGAGATCTATCTATAATGCCCGATTGATTATAAATGAGCGGGGAGTCATAGAAAGTATAGTTGCATGCGATGAAGCGCCCGAAGTGTTCATACTTCCGGGATTTGTAGATTCCCATGTTCATATTGAGAGTTCTATGCTTATCCCGGAACGGTTTGCCGAAACAGCAGTAAAGCATGGGACGGTTGCTGTGGTTGCTGACCCCCACGAAGTGGCTAACGTGGCAGGCGTAGAGGGAGTAAAGTTCATGATTGATGACGCCAAACGTTCAAAGCTCAAGATTTACTTTGGTGTCCCATCTTGTGTTCCCGCTTCGCCAATCGATGAGTGTTTTAATCCATTTTCATCAAAAGAGGTAGCTCATCTGCTCGATTTGCCCGAGGTGAAGCTTTTAGCTGAAATGATGAACTTCCCAGGGGTAATTAATGATGCCGATGGGGTTACAAGCATCCTAAATGAAGCAAAAAAAAGGGGTGTGCCAGTCGATGGGCATGCGCCCGGTTTAACGGGCGAATCCTTAAGAAAGTATGTCCAATCAGGAATTAGCACTGATCATGAATGTTTCTCACTGGCTGAAGCAAAGGAAAAGATTGAACTTGGTATGAAGGTGTTGATTCGAGAAGGAAGTGCAGCAAAAAATTTCGATTCTTTGCACCCAATCATCGGATACAACCCAAAGATGGCCATGTTTTGTACGGACGATTGCCATCCAGATGAGCTAGTTAATGGGCACATAAATAAGCATGTCAAAAAGGCCTTGTCGCTTGGAT
>JAIWNQ010000240.1 GCA_020216745.1 Candidatus Hydrogenedens sp. | reverse complement strand
GGTTGAACTGCCTGTATTACATCTGCATATGCCTTCGAGGCTTCTACATTCTTACGATACACATTCTTCACACAACAGTGAACCGCATATCCCTTATCTCGCAATACCTCGTCTAATAACCATGCCTGAACCACATCCAACATCCGATTATTATCTAAATCCGCAGTATCCGCATTTTCACCTGCAAACCCATATAACCAACGTAAATCGTCCTCAAAGTGACTTTCTCCTAATACATCATCGCATACCTCTTCACATCCCTCTATATGACATGGGTCAAACAACCCCTCTCCTTCTACTGCTCCTCCTGTTTGTGAATATGCCTGTATACATAAGAATAGCAACATAAAAATAAGGTATTTATTTTTTGACATTATTAAAATCATATTGTTCATATTTTTACCTTTTATAGTTCATTTAATTATACATGATAACTATTTATTTTGTTCATTATTTTAATTTATTTTTATACCAAAGGGTTCTGTTTTTACCAAGTTTGCTTTTAATTTTACTTTTTCTATTAATTTTTCACCTTGCTCTTTTGACTCTACTAATACAAAAAAGGTTGAGCCACTTCCACTCATTCCTACATAGGGGTATCCCCATTTTTTAATTTTTGTTTTTATACATTCTAATTGTGGGGCTATTTTAAAGGCTGGAACTTCTAAACGGTTGTATATAACATGTTCCCATTCTCGTTTCTGTAACTTCACAATGGCTTTTATAAATGGTAGTGTAAATTTTTTGTTTTTATCTAAATGAGTTCGGAAAGATAAAGCAGGGTGTTGGTAGACTTTTGCTGTGGAAAGCGGGATATTGGGGTGTATTAGAACCAACCATTGGTCGTTGATATTTGGTAGTGGGTGAAGTATTTCACCTTTTCCAGTCACAGCCTGTGTCCCTCCTGTCACGAAATATGGTACATCGGAACCCAATCTTTCTGCGATATTTCGTAATTGAAGTTCATCCCAACCTAAGTTCCATAAACTATTTAATGCACTTAATGTGCCTGCTGAATTTCCAGAACCACCCCCGAGGCCTGCACAAATTGGTATGTTTTTCTGAAGCTGGACCTGGATTCCTGTTTTTATATTTGTACGTTTTTTTACCATTTCAATTGTTTTATAAATAATATTTCTTTCATCCGTAGGTAAAAAAGGGTTGTTTGTAATAACCTGAATTCCTTTTGGAATTTCTTTAAAGATTAAGGTGTCCGTTAAATTGACTGTTTGGAAAATAGACTCAATTTTATGGTATCCATCTGGGAATTTTCCTATAACATCAAGATACAGATTAATTTTAGCGTTATTTACAATTTTTAGTTTAGCCATATTGCTAAATTTTCTTATAGTTTTTTTGAAAACAACATTGAGATGATTAGATAAATTCCGAGTATTCCAGCAAGGGCAAATCCAATAGTACCTAAATTTTTGGTGCTTGCGGAGGTTGTGACTAATAAACTTGAACCGACAATGAGTGCAGAGACAATCAGGCTAACTGATATACGGTTTGAGGAACTATCGATAATATTAGCTAATTTTTCGAGATATTCATGATGAATATGAATTTTAATCTCACCTGCTCGGACTTGCGACACAATATTTCGCAAATCATCAGGGACTTCAACTATAAAGCGAAGTAATGTATTTACATATTGATTAAGTTCTCTTCTTAAATTTGGTAGTTCATATTTTGAAAGGATAAATCGTTCAAGATAAGGCTGAATAATGGAGACAAAATTAAGTTCTGGGTCTAATTGTCGTCCGACGCTTTCGATAGTTGCCAATGCTTTTAATAGCAATGTAAAACGAGGTGCTAATTCAAGTCCATAGTTTCTTAAAATTTGAATGGCATATTCTATTCCTTTTCCGACTTGTCCTGTACTAATTATTGGATATGCTTCGAAGGTGATAAAATCGGAAAGTTCATGTTCAAGAGATTTTATATCTTTAAAATTTGGTTTTGAACATAGTTCTAATACTGCCTGTGTGCATTCATGTACATCTTGATGAAAAATTGCTATTAAGAGATTTGAAATTAACATTACATCTTTTGCATCTAAACTTCCAGACATTCCTAAATCTAAAAAAGCGATTTGATTGTTATATGTAATAAAAATATTTCCTGGGTGTGGGTCTGCATGGAAAAGGTGGTCTTCACAAACCATTTTACAGAGGATTTCACAACCGAGTCGTGCAATTATTTTTCTGTCGCAATTCCGTTGTTCATACATGTCAAATTGGTCAATTCTGACGCCATCAACCCAATCCATTGTTAATACTTCGTTTGATGAGTATTGTTTATACACTCGTGGAATAAAAACATTTTTATTGTTCCTCATATTTTTACGGAATAACTGGATAATTCTGGCTTCTGTATTGAAATTTAATTCCCGTTTAATAGAGCGTTCGAATTCTTTAACAATTCCCATAGGGTTAAGGAAAGATATATCTGGATGTCCTTCTAACCATGAAGCAATCATTTTCATTAATTCAATATCAGCTTCAATAACATGGTCAATATTTATTCTCTTAACTTTCACTGCCACAGTTGTTTTATCGTTCAATATTGCTTTGTGGACCTGGCTTAATGAACCAGCAGCAACAGGTTCTGTTTCAAATTTCAGGAAAATTTCCTCTATAGGTTTATTGAAGGCATCTTGAATAACCTTAGCAATATCATTGAAAGGCAATGGTGCTACTCTATCTTGTAATAGACTCAATTCTTGTGCGATATTGAAACCTACAAGGTCTGAACGCGTGCTGAGGATTTGTCCCATTTTTATGAAGGTAGGTCCGAGTTCTGTTAATGCTTGTCTTAATCGTTCGCCCCATGTTAATTCTATATTTGGGAAATCTTCTTTAATTTGTCTATATAAAGACCAAGGAAGGCGTTTGAGTAAACCTAAACGGGAAAGCATGTCATAAAAGCCATGCTTCGCAAATACTTGAAATATTTCAAATAAGCGTAGGGTATTAATTGCTTGTTTTTGTAAACGAGTGTAAATCACGATAGGTTATAGTTTGTTTTTTTATTATTTTAAATTGAGGGGGGATGGGATTTAAAAACGGAAGAAGTCGGACAGGTCGGACGAGTCAGACGAATCGGACGAGTCGGACAGGGCGGACAAGAGGAGGGCAAGACCACTGAACAAGGCGGGCAGAGCGGACAAGGGAAGGGCAAAACCACTGAACAAGGCGGGCAGGACGGACAAGGTGGACAGGGAAAATAAGGATATTAGTGATTGTTAGTTAAAGGTTAGGTCTACTTTGGTGGTGTTGGGTTTTAAGGGTATAAAAAGGACATTCTCAGAAATTTTGACGTTTTTTAATGATTTGTCCTCAACCAGGACTTTTGTTGTCTTTAATGTATCTGGTTTGTAAATAAACAAAGTGGCTGGAATATCAAAAGACTCTTTAAATGCAATATTTAATTCTTTTTTTTCATTGTTCCATCTTACGGAATTGATCCCTTCCATTCCACATAATTTATCCGTTTTAATGCCAATAACAGAGGGTTGTTCTGTTACAGACACAATGCCAATAAATCCATTTTCTGAAATATTGAGTAAAGTACTATCATCTTTTATAAATTTTTCATCTTTATAATCCCATAACATTGCATCAGGTTTTATACTTTTCAACATGGTTATAGGTACGGGTTCGACATTTTGAGTGATAGATATAATTGAATTAGTAAAACTATCCTGAGTTGCATAACTTCTAAAATGCCAGATTTTGGGTTCTTTTTTATCTAAGTCCACAGGAGTAAACATTACTTTTGTATACTTATTTAACTGGGATATTTTTTTTGAAATATTTGTTTCATTAAAACTGCCAAGCCATACTGCGGGGGCTGGGAGTGATTGGAGCAATGTATTTACGAGATTATTTTCTGACTTTACTATTTGGTTATTAATTTTAACAGGGGCAATATTCGAATTATAGTTAACCACAGAACCCGCCATCGCACAAAATTCTATAAGTTCCTCTTCTGAATTTATAACACGATTTGAGCTCATAGGATAAATGGGGATTTTATTAAAGAAAGTGGACAGTTCCTTTACGCCGATATGTAATGCTTCGTTTCGAGTTGAGTTCATTTGTTCAAGCACTTCATTTGGTATATCAACATCGCAAACTACAAAGTCAGGATTCCACGATAGAATTTTCTCCCAGCGTTTTTTAGCGACTTCGATACCCTCAGGGGTATTATATTTTACAACAGCGTAGCCATCGTTGGTAGGTATTGAACAATTACTTTCTATTGGAACAGCCCAAGGATTTAATGTTAAACCTACTTTCATAGAACCGTTGTTTTTGAGTTGGTCTATAACTAATTTCATATCTCTTGACAGGGTTTTTGTATTTCCTTTAAGTGACCCTAATGGGTGTTCCCAACTTTGTGGGATAAGGACGGCGTTTAGACCGAGATTACTTGAAAAACTTGCAATTTTTGAAAGGTTACTAATCGTCCCTTTTTCTGGTTCAACAGCAACCCAACCACGGATTTGTTTTTCATTTGAGACTTTTGAAAGGGGTGGAGATAATTGGGAGATAACCCAAGTAAAGGTGGTCATCAATTTATATGCGTCGTTGCTAAATGAAACTAATATAGGGTCGCTTTCAACAGATTCACCAGGATTTAGAGTTATGGGTGGATTAAAATGACATTCTATAGCCCCTGTCCAATTATCCCCTTCACCAGAGATTACCATTTTTGATGAGGCTTTTCCTTGTGGACAAACTGCAAAGGCTATTTTTTCGTCATTTGTTGTTGTTTTTATTTGTAGGACCTGAGCTTCTTCTTCTGGAACAAAGACCAAAGAGCCACCATAACTGGCTACTGGTCTAAGTATTTTTTTATTAGGCAATCTTGTAATCATTTCAGATACGGGAGGGAATATGATTGGTGATATTTTTGCAATTGAGATAGGGTTTGTTCCTTTATTTGTGATTATTGTGGTAAATAATACAAAACAACGTTGTTTAAAACTTGTAGCACGTTGTTGCACAGCAATATCATTTTTTATGGGGAAAGTGGTTGTAAAATGCGTTGCTGGACCGAAAATGCTGTCTACGTTTTCTCGTTCAGTTACTGCATTTCCAAAAGACTCGACAGAGATTTCTTCACCTGATTTAAGTTGAAAAGATGGTCCATATCCTTCAATAACAGTGAGTTCTTTATAATCATCGGGGTTGGTATAGTAAATATGCCAATCGCCGTTCATTTCATCAAAATCAATTCCCATATTTTCCCATGAAAAGGTGTAACGATGTCTTAAAACCCATGGTGATTTTCTGGGGGCAGGAACTTCCTCTTCTACTTTCTTTTTCTTTTTGGGTGCTGACCAGCCATCTAACATAATTAAAGATATAAGGACACATAATATAATTGCAACGGTTAAATAATTGGTTTTCCTTTCCATACTATTTCCTATCTTTTGTATTATTATTGTGGAATTCCATTTATGGCTACTATTAAATATAAACCTAACAACCAAAAACTACGTTCCATTCCTAAAATATTCTGATTGTGTGATAGAATATGGAGAAACATTGCTTAATTTAAACAAAGTGTAATTATAACGTATATGAGTTTTGGAAAGTTTATATTAAATTATAAAATGATGTCAATTTTATGTAGACAGCTTGCTTCTGCATACGAAGGTGGCATTCCTATTATTCAGGCTTTACAAATTGTGGGGGATGGTTTTCCTTCTCGTAGAGTTAAATTGATACTTTATCATTGTGCAGATGATTTAATTCATGGGAAAACGTTAAGTGATGCATTAAAACAGAGAGAGGTTTTCCCTGATTTGTTTATTCAATTGGTCTCAGCAGGAGAACGTTCAGGTCGTCTTGATGTTATATTGCGTGATTTAAGTGTTTATTATGAAGACCTGTGGAAGATGAAGCGCTCAACATTGGCTTCGCTTACGTATCCTATTATTCAGCTTATATTAGGTTGGTTTCTCGGGACTTTTGCATTAGGAATTGTTAAACAAATCAGTTTTGAAAGGTCGTTTTCATTAGATGCTTATTTTACATCTTATATTTCATTTCAGATAAAGGTGTGTATTTTGTTCTTTTTGTTTTTTATGGTTGTAATGTATTTTAAGAATACAAAATATTTTCAGAATGTTATATATAGTATATTTCGATATGTCTGGCCATTCAGTTTTATCATTCATAAGTTTTCATTAACGCGTTTTTTCAAATCATTTGCTCTTTTATATGCGAGTGGTATACCGATTACTGATGCACTATTACAATCTTCTGAGTTATTACCAAGTTCTCAATATCAACAAGATGTTATTATGGCGGTTCATCTTATTCGCAATGGATCCACGCTCGAAAAAGCATTTAAGTCTCTTCCATGGGTAGGGCGATTGGGTCAAGAAATGGTTGCAGTAGGGGAACAATCAGGGAAATTGGACGAATCGTTACAGAAGGTTGCAGAATATTTTTTGTCAGATGCTCAGCAAGCTTTACGAGTTGCATCGAAAGTGTTTAACATATTAATCTTATTGCTTGTTGGGGCAGTTATTGGATTTATCGTAATTAGTTTCTATGCCCGTCTATATGGCAACATGCTAAATCAATTAGGAATTTAAACGAGATGGTTTGGTATTATGGATGAGATGATGTATAAAGAAGACGTTCCACAAGAAGAACCGAAAGATTGGACAAAGTATATCTGGGGGGGAATTATTTTACTTGTTGTCGTTATGATTGTTTTTATCTGGTTGGCAGGTCAGATAAAACCGAAAACCTCTTATGTCCGTGCAAAACATATTCTTATTAAATTTAACCCTAATGACCCCGCAGACCGTCAACGGGCATTACAATTAACGACAGAATTAAAAGAACGGATTATAAAGGGGGAATCATTTGAAAAACTTGCGAGAGAGTATTCTAATGACCCAGCAAGTGCACGAAGAGGAGGTGATTTGGGCTATTATGAGAGGCGGTCATTTGAACCGAATTTTGAAGATTATGTGTGGTCTGCACCTATTGGACAGTTAAGTGATATTATTGAGACCAAATATGGTTTTCACTTAATTATTGTTACAGACAGGCATTTAACAGATGTGGATCGCTACGAATTAGAGTTAGATGAAAAAGCCCGGAAAAGTGTTATGCAGGAAAAGAATTAATACTTTTTATAATTACCCAACTAAAATCAACTAAAACAATAAGTAAAGAAAGGGTTCTATGTTAGAGAAATTTACAATGGCACCGCCTGATCCTATTCTTGGATTAACTGAGGCTTTTTTGAAAGACCCAAATTCAGAAAAAATTAATTTGGGGGTCGGAGTTTATAAGGACAATTTTAATAAAACTCCGATTTTCAATACGGTGAAGAAGGCAGAGGCTATTTTGTTGGAAAAAGAGCAGACGAAATCATACCTTCCTATTTCGGGTCTCCCTGATTTTTGTAATGAGGTGCAGAAATTAGTTCTTGGGGCTGATAATCTGCTTATTCAAAATAAACGTGTTGCTACGGTTCAGACCGCAGGAGGGACTTCAGCACTTCGTATTTTTGCAGATTTAATTCGAATGAATATTGGTTCTAAAAAGATCTGGATTAGTAAACCGACGTGGGAAAATCATGCGAAGATATTCCAATCTGCGGGATTTTTAGTTGAGACTTATCCTTATTATAATCCTGAGACTCATGGTCTTGCATGGGAACGCATGTTAGATACAATAAAACAGATACCAGAAGGTGATATTTTACTGTTACATGGTTGCTGTCATAACCCGACGGGAATCGATTTAAATAAGAATCAATGGAAGGAAATTGCACTAATATTGAAGGAGCGTAATATTTTACCTTTGATTGATTTTGCTTATCAGGGTTTAGGTGATGGTTTGGAGGAGGATGCTTTGGGTGTCAGGATAGTTGCTGATGTTGTTCCTGAGGTGTTTATTTGTAGTTCTTTCTCTAAAAATTTTGGATTATATAATGAGAGATGTGGTGCTTTAATAGTAGTCTGTAGCGATTCAGATACAACTCAAAAGGTGTTAAGTCAAATCAAGGTTGTTATTCGCACTAATTACTCAAATCCTCCAGCCCATGGTGCATATATTGTACATACCATTCTTAGTTCTGAAGAACTTCACAAAGAATGGGAGCAGGAAGTGAAGGAAATGTGTGTTCGGATTAAGACGATGCGAAAATTGCTTGTTGACAAATTAAAGGAGAAGGGGGTAAACCAAGATTTTGGTTTTATTGAGAGACAAAAGGGAATGTTCTCTTTTTCAGGTTTAACGGAGGAACAGGTATTACGTTTACGGGAAAAATTTTCAATTTATATTGTAAATTCGGGTCGTATTAATGTTGCCGGGATAACCACCAATAATATTGACCGATTGGTAGAGGCAATATATAGTGTAATCTAGTAGTGGTATTTATTAGGAAACATTAGAAGAAAGAATGTAAATATAGACACAAATGAAATGGATTATGCTGGCACTTAATACAAATAAGTGCCATATTACATGGTGGAAAGGTAATCGTTCCCAAAGGTAGAATGCAACACCGCCTGTATAAAGAATACCACCTATAAGCATAAGGATTAATGCTCCGAAGGGAATCATTTCAATTGCAGGTTTTAATGCTATGATTGCTATCCAACCCATTAAAACATAAATAACCGTAGCGAGTCGGTTCCATTTGCCGATAAAAAATATTTTAAAGATGAAGCCGAGAATGGTTAAAACCCATAATGCGGTGAAAAGAGTCCATCCCCAAATGCCGCGCATAAATACAAGCAGAAAAGGTGTATATGTCCCTGCGATAAGCACGTAAATGCAGGCGTGGTCCATAAATTGGAAGAATTGTTTCAATTTGCCTTGTGGGAATGAATGATATAATGTTGAGCTTAAATAGAGAAGGATTAGGGCATTTCCATAAACAAGTACACTCGCGAGTATCCATGGGTCTCCTTTTTGGACGGCGAGAACTAACATGATTATAAGGCCGGCAATACTTAGTCCGGCACCTAATCCATGTGTTAATGCGTGGAATACTTCTTCAACGGTAGTATATACTTTTTTCATTTCTATTACCTATTTAAACTTTTAATATAGAAAGGCATTTGATATGCAGGTTATTGTTCAACCGACTTCTCATGATGCTGTCAATCTTGTTGCCTATATTATCGCAGAAAGGTTAAGGGAAAAACCACATTCTGTTTTGGGATTGGCTACAGGTAGGACAATGATACCTCTCTATGGTCGTCTTGTGGAGATGCATCAGAAAGAGAATTTGGACTTTTCATTAGCAGTGACGTTTAATTTGGATGAATATATAGGGATAGCACCGGAACATCCGGGGTCATATCATTATTTTATGCGGTATCATTTTTTTCAACATATTAATATTGACCCGCGGAATACTCATATTCCAAATGGGATGGCATCGGATATTAAGAAGGAATGTATTGAGTATGAGGGAAAAATACGAGACTATGGAGGGATTGATTTGCAGATATTAAGTATAGGTGAATCGGGACATATTGGATTTAATGAGCCTTTATCTTCTATGTTTTCGCGGACTCGAGAAAAGGCTCTTTCACCGAGGACAATTGCACAAAATAAGCATCTTTTTCCTAATCCTGATGAGATGCCAAAACGGGCTATAACGATGGGCGTTGGGACTATTCTTGAGGCGGACCAATGTATTGTGTTGGTTATAGGTAAGCATAAAAGTAAGATATTGGCTAAAGCAGTGGAGGGTCCTTTTACTGCTATGATTTCAGCAACTGCTTTACAATTACACCCTAATTGTGTTGTTGTCGCTGATGAGGAAGCAGGTTCGGAATTGACACAGAAAGAGTACTATCGTTGGATTTTTGAGAATGAACCTGAGTGGGAGTCCTATCGTGTTTTGATGAGGCGGAAGGAACGTTAATTATCTTTTTTGTTTTGATTTATTTGATGATTTTTTTCAGTTATGATGTCGTCCAAGATCAAAAGTCGTTCGAACCAAACCATTAACATAGTGCATAAATATCTTCTTCCCATTTCTCGAAGTTTGAGTTTCGATTGTCCCCATGTTCTCCCATACCAAGAAATAGGGATTTCGGCAATTTTATATTTACGGATTAAAGAGGATAGCGACATTTCGATGGTGATATTGAAATGAGCTGACTGTAATGGACTAATATTTTCGATAACATGTCGTCGGTAAACTTTAAATGCGTTTGTTAGGTCATTGAAATGGGTTAGGAAAAGGATTTGTAAGAATTTATTTACAATACGATTTGCAATTAGTTTTATTTTTGGGTAGTGGCTAACGATGCTTTCTTTTCTGAAACGGGAGCCAAATACGCAGTCGTAGCCTTCTTCAATTTTGCGATAACAACGGACAATATCTTTAGGGTCATCTGAACGGTCTGCCATTACAATTGCGATTACATCTCCTTTAACATTCTTTAAGCCTGTGCGTATGGCTCTACCCAGACCATTAGGCAGAGGATTGTTTACTAATACGACTTCTGGGTATTGTGTTTTTAGGTCTTCTACAACTTTCTGTGTATTATCCTGACTATTATCGTTAACGATAACAATTTCAAAAGGAATTTGTTCGTTCCGTAATTCTTGAATTAATTCTTCCACTGTAAATGCGATGTTTTTCTCTTCATTGTGAGCAGGAATAAGAATTGAATAAAGAAGTGTATTTTTGGGGACGGGTATTACATTAGAGTCGGCCTTTGAGGCCATAGTAAATCTCCTCTAAAATTTTTGGGACATTATATGTTAATTGCCATTTGGGATAATGTTTTTGAAATTTGCGGACATCACTTATCCACCAGATATGGTCTCCTCTACGAGGTTGGTCTATATATGTATAGTTCATTTTCTTGCCGACAATGCTTTCACTCATTTCTATCGCTTCTATTAAAGAACAATTACTAAATCTACTTCCTCCGATGTTGTATACTTCGGCACAACGAGGAGCATTAAATACTTCCCAAAAACATTCGACCAAGTCGTTTGCATGAATATTATCACGGACTTGCTTTCCTTTATATCCGAAGATGTGGTAGTCTCTACCTGTCATGGCACATTTCATTAGATAAGCAAGGAAGCCATGTAATTCTGCACCTGAATGTTGTGGTCCTGTGAGGCAACCTCCACGAAAGATTGTTGTTTTCATTCCAAAATATCTGCCATATTCTTGAGTCATAACATCTGCTGAAACTTTGGAGGCACCAAAAATGGAGTGTTGGCTCTGGTCAATACTCATTGTTTCGTCAATTCCATGTTCTGCCCATGGGTGAGATGGTTCGACTTCCCAGCGTGTTTCACATTCAATAAGAGGGAGAAAGTTTGGTAGGTCCCCGTATACTTTGTTTGTAGAGGTAAAGATAAAGACAGCATCAGGAACATATCGGCGTGTCAATTCCAACAAATTAAGTGTTCCTAATGCGTTTATTCCAAAATCAGTAAATGGTTCTTTTGCAGCCCAATCGTGGCTGGGTTGTGCTGCGGTATGAATAATAATTGAGATGTCTTTTTGGTAGTTTTGAAATATTTTTTCTAATTCTTCATAACTACGAATGTCGATATTGTAATGCTTGTAATTTGGGTATGTGTTTTGTAAGTATTCGACAGACCAACGAGTACTGGCTTCTTTCCCGAAGAAATACGCACGGGAATCGTTGTCGATACCCACAATATCGATTTTTTCTTTTGCAAAACGTTGAACGGATGCGGAACCGACGAGTCCACCGGAACCGGTAATAATGGCTATACTCATTAGAGAACCTCTTAACTTTCTTTTAAGGTGATATTAAATTATAAACTATACAATAAAACTATTTATATTATTCAAAATTGTTAGTTTTATTTTTGTTTCGTTTTGCTTCCCAATAAGCCTTTAATTTTTCTCTTTGTTTCCACCGTCGATGGAACCAAAGCCATTGGTCAGGATGTTCACGAATCATTTTTTCGATAGCATCCTGACATTTTTGAGTGTTAATTAATATATCATTTTGCAAATTTCCTGTTTGGACTAATTCAAGCGAAGGTAGTATTTCAAAGAAAAGGGTGCCATCTTCTTGTCGTATCATTTTAACAGGATGCACTGGGACTTTTGTGCGGGCATAGATGAAGGCTGGGCCGATTGTTGCCCAACACGGTTTATCGAAAAATGTTACAGGTGCACCATTATCTCGGGGGGACTGGTCAATTAATATTCCAACAAACCAACCTTCTTTCAATAGTTTTATTATTTCATTAGCGGAACGGTCTTTTGAGATGGTCTTTATCTTTGCCCGTGTTCGAATATCATTTATAGCATTATTAAGAATTGGGTCATCAAATTCACGAACAATTTCTGCTACAGGGTAGCCATGGCTACTCATTAAGGAAGCCATCATTTCCCAATTGCCGAGATGGGCACTGATAAATAAGGCACCTTGTTTTTTTTCTATGTAGTCTTGAATATTTTCAACACCTCTGTAATAAGCGATGTTGCTATATTTATTCTCTGCCAATTTTGGGAGATGAGGTAGTTCGAAGGCTACGAGGAACATATTTTTTGTAGCCCTCCAAAGGATGTCTTTTTTTTCTTGTTTGGTAATGGAATCTCTGAAGGCGTAATTGATGTGTTTGTACCCATCTTTTTTTATTCTTGGGACAAGGTGGAATGCAATGAATGCAAACAGGATTGCAATTTTGCGTGATGAGGATAATGGGATTTTCTGGAATAAACGAAGGAACCCCAATGCAAAAAGAGAGACTATTTTCCTTTTTATTTTTTTGGATTTTTTCTCAGGCATATCATATTTCTAATGAGATTGTTGAGCCATTTTGTGGAACGAAACAATTTGTATTTGAATTGATATTTTCTTTCATCCATCGAAGGGCTGGTGGGTCTCCATGAACTAAGATAACATTTTTGGGTTTTAATTGGTATATCAGGTCTAACAAAGCTTTTCGATTAGCATGGCCACTAAAATGGAATCTTTTGATATTTCGTAGTTTTACTTTGACGGGTGGGACATCTAATTGGAATTGAAGTTCAGCCCCTTCTGGTGCTTCTAATAATTTGAAACCTAATGTTTCTGGGTCAATGTATCCAACAAAGAATATACCGTGATGTTTTTCTTTTACCATCTCTTGTGCAATTAATGCGGACGGGGTGTTTTCTACCATCATGCCCGAAGTTGCAATAATAATGGAAGGGGTAGATATGAGTTTTTTAACAATGTCAGGTTCCCATACATTACCCAATTTTCGGAAAATATTTAAGGGACGTAAATGGCTATTTTGGTCGAGATACTCTCGGAATTGTTCATAAATATCATATATCGCACGACCTAAACCAGAGATATAAATAGGGACTTTTGCTAATATGCCTTCTTCTTGTAGTCGAGCAAGAATATTGGCGACTTCTTGTGTTCTGCCGAGAGCAAATGTAGGAATTAATACACAGCCTTCTTTTTTTATAACGTGATTGATATTGTCTGCTAAACGGAGTGCTTCGTCAAAGTATGGATTTATTTGTTCTTCATCTAATGCGCCTTGAGTGCTTTCAATAATTATGGTATCTACTTCGTCTAACCAATCGAAGGACTGATAAGGACCCAACAATTCCTGATTTCCAGATGAAATATCACCTGTATAAAGGATCTTATAACTATCTATTTCCAATAAAATACTTCCACTGCCGAGCACATGACCTGCAGGGTTGAATAAGGCTTTAAAAATTGATTTATTGCTGACATCGAATAGATTGTTATATAAATGAGCTCGTGTTGTCTCCATTAAATTTTCGACATCGTCATGTTGGTAAAGTGGGTAGTCGTAAATTCCACGTTCTTTACGTAAGGTGTTCATAACAACGACACTGTTATGAAGCATTCGTTCGATAATTCTAATAGTAGGGAGGGTAGCATGTACTTTAAAATGGGGGAATAATCGGATTAAATAGGGTAAGGAACCACAGTGGTCTACATGACCATGGGTAATGAGCACTGCATCTGGAAAGTTTTCCATCCGGTCAAAGTTTGGAAGAGATTCAAATCCTTCTTTTTTAGGGTGAATCCCACAATCTAACAAGATATACTCGTTAGCATAGGAAACCTGATAACAATTAGCTCCAATTTCCCCACCTCCACCTAATATTGTTAAATTAACACATCGTTCTCTACTCATATTTTATTTATTTTCTTTTGTATAATTTATAACTTTCCTAAATTTAGAAATAGGAATTATTTTAGTATAATAAAACGAGATATATTTTATCATTAATTATATCAAGGGAAGAATATGAGTTTAGAAAAAGAAAGGATTAAAGAGATAATTTATAAAGGAGACTTCTGGCAAGAATGGGGGCCATATTTACCAGAGCGAGAATGGGGAACGGTTCGGGAGTGCTTTTCTTCTCCGGAACAAGCATGGAAATATACAACCTTTGACACGGCAAGGGTTCGTAATTATTTATTAGGAGAGGATGGAATATTTGGCTGGTGTGAACGTTCGGGAAGGCTTTGTTTCAGTATGTCTTTCTGGAATGGTGTGGACTCTATATTGAAAGAACGTTTTTTTGGTTTAAGTGCATTGGAAGGGAACCATGGAGAAGATGTGAAGGAATACTATTATTATCTTGATGCAGTTCCAAGCTTTTCTTATGCAAAAGCATTATATCGTTATCCATGTGAAGCATTCCCGTATGATAAACTCATTTCTGAAAACCAGTCCAGAAGTTGTTATGACCCAGAGTATGAACTTTTGGACACTGGCGTATTTGATAATCTGAATTATTTTGATATTTTTGTAGAATATGCTAAGGGGAGTCCGAAGGATATTGCTATCCAAATTACAGCATGGAATAGAAGTAAAGAGACAAAACCACTGCATATTATTCCTCAGTTTTTTTTCAGGAATAGCTGGCAATGGTCATGGTTGTTGGACAGAATTGATAGGAAACCTCAAATATATTATGGGGGGGCGAATCATGTTGTATTTTCTGATTCTAAATTAGGTGAGTATCGTTTGGAATGTGGAGAAGGAACGGGGAATGTTCTGCCTCAGTTGCTCTTTTGTGAGAATGAGTCGGAATTTGACAGTCAATCAGAAAATGGTATCTTTTCAAAACGACAAAGAGAGGCTTTTACACAACGGATTATCTATAATAATAGTGAATTTTTATCGCTGAATAACCGAGGGACACGAGTTGCAGTTTGGTATGTATTTTCAGTTCCTGCTCATTCGAGCGTCTCTGTTCAATTACGATTTTCGTCGATATCTGAGATGTCATCGGAACCTACGGGGGAAAAGTGCACACATCTTTTGGAACTCAGAAGAAAGGAGTGTGATGCGTTTTATGAAGAAATATTGCCCAAGAAGATAGATAACTCTGAAAAGACGATAATGCGACAGGCTTATGCAGGGTTATTATGGACTCGGATTTTTTATTCGCTTCCTATAAAAGATTGGCTACATGTCGCGAATCAATTAGGATACCATGAGAAACATAGACGTTTTGAACCATGGAGGCAACTATGTGTTTCGGATGTTCTTTCTGTTCCGGATAAATGGGAGTATCCGTGGTTTGCTTCATGGGACCTACCGTTTCATTTAATTCCTACCGCACGGATAGATCCTGCTTTTTGTATCAAGCAATTTCAACTATTTTTATCGGAACGGTATCAAAATACAACAGGGCAAATTCCTGCATCTGAGTGGAATTTTTCTTTTGTAAATCCACCTGTAATGGCGTGGGGAATTAATAAAGTTATGACCCTTTTAGAACGGCTACATTTTTCTGCAAATATAGATGATTTGTACAATACCTTCTTATTGGATGCGTTGTGCGGGTTATATTCGAATTTAATATGGTGGACTAATTTAAAAGATACTGATGGAAAAACTTTATTTGAAAATGGGTTTATTGGGCTTGATAATTTTTGTTTGTTAGAAAAAATACCTGAACAAGAGCATACTATAGAAGAATCACAAGCAGTTTTCTGGACACCTTTTCTTATTGGAAATATTCTTGAGTTGGCTTGTAACGTGGCTATTAAATATCCGCTGTTTGAAAAGATTGCTGTGCGTCTTTGTCATTATTTCATCAAATCGATTGATTTATTACAAGGGAACAATGGCTTAACGTTTTGGGATGAGAATGACTCCTTCTTTTATCCTTTACTTCGGGTTGAAGGAAAAGAATTTCAATTGCCAGTTCGGGCTTTTTCAGGTTTGGTTCCATTATTTGGGATAGTACATCTTCCATTACACTCTCTTCCAGAATTATCAAAAGTAGTAGAAGGATTGTTAAACACACATAAATATTTGAGTGCTTTTTCTAAGACATTTTGTTGTAAAGATACGGGGAACACGTATATTGCTATATCGTGTATTACAGACCAACAACGGGATGCATTATTAAAATATGCCTTAGATGAATCTGAATTTTTATCACCGTATGGATTGCGTTCGTTATCACGGTATCATCGCGAAAAACCTTTATATGTTCATACATCCAGAAGGCATTATGAAATAAAATATTGTCCTGGTGAATTGGAATCGAGGATATTTGGTGGGAATACAAATTGGTTTGGTCCTATATGGTTTCCCCTTAATTATTTGTTTATTCATAGTATGGATAAGTTAGGATTATCTCATAGCGAATTTAAATATACCTCATCACAACAATTTGAAAATTATAGTTTTCATAATATAGCGGATGAACTTAGGAGCCGATTACTAACACTTTTCAAGAAAAATTCACAAGGGTGTATCCCTTCAATGGAAACATTTTATCGTTATAACAATATTTTTTCGTGTGAAGAGCATCTTTTGTTTTATGAGTATTTTAATGGTGATACTGGCGAAGGGATTGGTGCAAGTCATCAAACAGGCTGGACGGCATTAATTGCGGAAATCATCCAAGAATTAGCAAACCAATAATTGAGTGTACCATCGGGATTATGTAGAACTTTCTTTTAGTTCTTCTGGGTTTTTCATATTAGCAATGGCATCTTCGTAAGAAATAAGTCCTTCGAGATATAACTCCTTTAGGCGACGGTCAAAGGTAACCATACCATCCTTAAATGCTGTTTCTAATATACTATATATCTGATAATTTTTACCTTCACGAATTAAGTTAGAAATAGCATTATTT
>JAIWNQ010000239.1 GCA_020216745.1 Candidatus Hydrogenedens sp. | reverse complement strand
GACCTTAATATTTCATACGCTAAGACGCGACCTTCACCGTCTTTGTGAGGTAGTAATCTCTGAGATATTACCGCTAATAAAACCATCGATAATTGGAAACGTATCTGTTGTTGCTGTCCTGCGGGGAAGACATCAATAATACGGTCAATTGTTTGGATGGAATCGTTGGTATGTAGTGTTGCGAATACAAGATGTCCAGTTTCAGAAGCGGTAAGTGCCGCCTGGATTGTCTCAAGGTCTCTCATTTCGCCGATGAGAATAACATCGGGTGCTTGCCTTAATACATATTTTAATGCACGAACAAAATTATGCGTGTCTCCTCCAATTTCACGTTGGTCTACAATACTTTTCTTATGGGTGTGAACATATTCTATTGGGTCTTCTATGGTAATGATATGACATGCTCTCTGATTGTTAATGATGTCAATAAGAGAAGCGAGGGTCGTCGTTTTGCCACTACCAGTGGGGCCAGTAACAAGAACTAAACCTTGACGAGCAAATGCAAGTTCTCTGAGATTTTCAGGTAAACCCAAATCTTTTAGAGAAGGGATTTTTTCTGGAATAGGTCGTAGTGCTGCGGTTACACATTGTTTTTGGTAATACACGTTTACTCGAAATCTATGTTTTCTACCAACTGCTAATGAGAAGTCCAATTCTTTTTCTTTTTCAAATTGTTCTTTTTGTTCTTTGGTAAGAAAGCTGTAAATTATCTTTTCAGTGGCTTGGGGTGTTAAGGGGTCTGTTTTAGTTCTATAAAGTTGGCCATTAATTCGAAGGATAGGTGGAGCACCAGCACTGATAATAAGGTCGGATGCATTTTCTTTAAGGACAATGTCAAATAATTCTTGAATATCCATAAGAGAACTCCACTTCGTTGTTTGCTCTATGATAATAAATAGGACAATGGATTATGTTCAAGTTTCAAAAAAGGACATAGAAACATATTATTTATAATAAATAGGTATTAATATGTTTTTATGCCAATTCGATTAATTTTTGTGTTTCGTCTTTGAGAGATGTGTATAATCGGGGATGTGTTGTTATATAAGTCTGAATATTTTTTTCTGTTTGTAACCATAAATTATTTAGGTCTTCATTTTTTTCGATTACTATTCTAAGTTTAGAGGTTCCACAAAGTTTGTCAAAATGTGCATTAAATTGAAATTCGTTGGGATGGTTGCTTTTTATTAATTTAATGATTTCCACAACCAAACGAAATGGTCTACATAAATGAGGGTTGATAATTTGAAATTCTAATCCTTCACAAAGTTCTCCATTGTATTTTGGATTTGTTGTTTTTCCTAATATAGGTTTTGGGACAAAGGAACATTTTTTTATTTCAATTCCTTGTTTTAAATCATCTGGTATTTTAGAAATTATTCTTTCTGGGTTACACCAAGGTGCACCTATTATTTGAAATGGTTTTTCAGTTCCTCGACCTTCGCTTATATTTGTGCCTTCAAATAAGCATGTTCCGATATAACATAGAGCGGAATCAACACTTTGAATATTCGGAGATGGAGGAATCCATTGCAAATCTAATTCATGGAAAAATAAATCATAAAACCAGCCATCCAATTTTATAACATCAAGATTTAAATTATTGAATTCTTTATTTGTATTTTGTATCCATAATGCTGTTTCTGCAATCGTTAAGCCATGTCGGACAGGAACATTTCCCCAACATACTTCATCTACAAATGAGGGCTCAGGAAAAATTCCTTCAATAATCTCTCCTCCGAGTGGATTTGGTCTATCAAGAATAAGAACTTTCTTATTGTACTCCATACACAATTTTAATAATTGAATCATCGAATATATATACGTGTAATAGCGAACACCGATGTCCTGAATATCAATTACAATCCAATCAAGAGTTTTTAATATTTCTCTCCACTGATTAGTTTTATGTTTCGAATACATATCAATTAATGGTATATTCATCCATTGTTTCTGTTTTTCTGATTTTCCAGATTCTTCTGACACATTTAATCCATGCTCAGCGGTAAAAATGCATTTTAGTTTTATTTTTTCAGATGTATAAAAAATATCTAAGGTTGTCTTCCCTGTTGTACTGGTTGCGGAAGTATTTGTATATAATCCGACAGAGGCATTCTTAATAGGCTGAAAATCATTTCTCAATAGAGTGTCAATTCCGTAGTGGGTATTCATCTTTTGTGGATGGACAATCACTGCCAGGGAATTATAGAATGTTTTTCTTAATTTTCGGTTGTCTCTTTTTTCTCTTCGCGGATGGCATGAATTACTTAACAAAATGGCATAGTATCCTGATATTCTATCCCACCATAAGCAGGTTCCTGTAAAACCTGTGTGTCCAAGAGCAGAACGAAAAGGTAGTTGCCCCTCGATGCTATCCCAAAAAGGGTCTGTTTTCCATCCTAATACTTGCCAAGGATAATCAGGTATTATTTTACATGTTGCCATCTCTTCTATTACTTCTTTTTCAAGTAGTTGTTGTTTTATTAAAGCACGTGAAAAACGGGCTAAATCTTCAGCAGTAGAGAATAGTCCAGCATGCCCAGCAACACCTCCTAATGCGTAGGCATGTTCATCATGTACTTCACCTCTTATAATTTTTTTTCGCCATGGACATTCTTCTGTTGGAGCACATTTATCAATAAATTCTTTGGGAACGTGAAAAAATGTGTTATTCATATTTAATGGGGAGAAAATATTATCTTTGCAAAATAGATCTAATTTTTTACCTGATATTGTCTCGATAATATTTCCTAATAATATAAAACCGAAGTCTGAATAGAGATGATTCGTTCCAGGTTTAAAGAATAATTTTGTTTTTGACAACTTAATCAATAGGTCTTCAAAAGAGAATATTTCTTTGTACCATGTTTCATATCCGATAATACCCGAGCTGTGTGTTAATAAATGTCTAATTGTAATTTCTTTAAAAAGGGGAAGTGGAATATATTTATAAAGTTTCTCATCTAATTTTAATTTCCCCTGCTGGTATAACAATAAAATTGATGTGGTTGTTGCAATAACTTTTGTGAGAGATGCAAGGTCAAAAATAACATCTTTATCCATAGGTTCTTCATACGGCACAACTGAACATTTTCCAGACGCTTGGAAAAATAGCACCTCATCATATTGTCCAATATATGCGACAGCACCTGTAGGTATATTTTTTATAGCGGTATCAAGAACTTTATTGAAAATGATTTTATATTTTTTTTCTAACATTAGTTTTTCTTTTCGTTTATTTATAATCCAAATAAAAATAATTATGGCCTACAATTGATTTCAAATTGTAGGCCAAGATTAGTAATTTGTGATGTTAAGCTACATCACTATTTAACTACTTTTTCTTCGCTGCTGGTTTCTTTGCAGCAGGCTTCTTTGCTGCAGGTTTCTTTGCAGCTGTTTTTTTTGCAGCGGGTTTCTTTGCAGCGGCCATTGTGAATCTCCTTATTGTTTTTATTTTAAGAGGAACGATTTACTCAATGACAACTGGTCATTGAACTTTCCTCTTAATGCCGATTCAACTTTAATTAATTCTGATAATGAACAAAATTATATTTAAAACGCAAATTTTTTTCTACTATTTTTTTAATATTTATTTTAGCCTCATTTTATGAGGTTATGATGCGTGTCATATTTTTCAAATATTTTATTTTAAAAAATTTTTTATTTTAAAATTACAAAATTTCTACTGTTATATGTTCATTTGTATAAATACAAACTTGTGATGCAAGTTTTAAAGCCTCATGTGCAATTTGTTCTGCTGACAAATTTGTATGCTTCATTAAAGCACGTGCTGCGGTCAATGCGAAACCTGAACCTGAACCAATCGACAAAATATCATCATCTGGTTCTATAATTTCTCCTGTTCCAGACACAAGTAAGATTTCATCTTTACTGCACACAATTAACATAGCATTCAACTGTCGCAGATATTTATCGGTTCTCCATAATTTTCCAAGTTCAACTGCGGAACGCGTCAAATTACCATGGAATTCTTCTAACTTTCCTTCAAACCGTTCAAATAATGCAAAGGCATCAGAAACAGAACCTGCAAAACCTGCAAGAACTTTACCACCATATAATCTTCTTATTTTTGTTGCAGTTCCTTTTACGATTGTATCACCGAGGGTTACCTGTCCATCGCCTGCCATAGCGACGGTTCCATTTCTTCGAACAGCAATAATTGTAGTGCTTTTAAATTCAGCCATTTTATCTATCCTTATCGATATATTCTTTTGTTTTCATAGAATGTTTTGCTTTTTGGGGTTTATATTGTTTTGGGTTAATTCCGAGTTTCATCACTCTAAGTCCCATAATCCGTTCAGTAATTCCTAATTCTCTTGCTGCTTTTGCTTTGTTTCCTTTTGTATTTTTTAATGCCTCAATAATCATTTCTCTTTCAACCCGTTCAAGGGTTTCTTCCAATTTGCCTTTCATTATTGTATTTGAAGCTTCTGCAGTTTGAAGTGTTGGTGGCAGATGATGTCCATGAATTACATCATCATTGGTTAGAATAATAGCACGTTCTATAACATTCTCTAATTCACGGACGTTTCCAGGCCAGTGATAACTCATTAACATGTCAATTGCTGGGGTTGAAATTCGTTTAACATACTTATTATTTTCGCGACTGTATTTTTCGACAAAGTAATTTGCCAATTCTAAAATATCCGTTTTTCTTTCTCTTAGTGGTGGAATAAATATTGGGAAAACGTTCAATCGATAAAATAGGTCTTCGCGAAATTTTTCTTCTTTAACTAATTTTTCCAAATCACGATTTGTTGCAGTAATTATACGAACATTGACCTTTATAACTTCTGAGCCTCCTACTCGTTCGAAGGTTTTATCTTGTAGTACACGAAGAAGTTTTGCTTGAATACTTAAAGGTAAATCTCCAATTTCATCTAAGAAAATGGTACCGCCATGAGCCATTTCGAAACGGCCTTTTCGTTGCTGATATGCACCTGTGAAAGCACCTCGTTCATGTCCAAATAGTTCACTCTCAACAACAGATTCTGGTAGTGCGGCACAGTTAACTTTTATAAATGGACCCGTGGCACGATTGCTATTAAAATGAATAGCGTGGGCTACCAATTCTTTACCAGTACCACTTTCACCTCGAATAAGGACGGTTGCTTCGGTTGTAGATACTTGTTGAATTAAATCATAAACTTTCTGTATTGCTCCTGAACTACCAATCATATTTGAGGGGTGGAATCTTTTTTTTAATTCTTCTTGCAACCGAGCGTTTTCAAGTAAAAGAGCTTTTCTCTCTTCCTCATTCCTCATTCTCAGTCGGACAGCACGGGCTATCATAGAAGCGATGATTGTCAAAACACGCAGGTCTTCTTCTAAAGAAATCTCATCTGAATATAATCGGTCAGCGCTTAATGTTCCTAATACCATGTTCTCTACTCTTATTGGTACACAGATGTAGGATATTTCTTCTTTTTGTAAATTTTTTCTTGAACCTGTTTTATTTAGGAACATAGGCTCGGTGGAGATTTTAGGAATAACCATTGGCCTGCCCATTTGAGCTACCTTCCCAATAATCCCTTCTCCAACTTTATAGACTCCTCGTGCCAATTCTTCGCTGGAAAGTCCATAAGCTGCTTCTATATGTAGTTCACCTCTCTCCCTATCGAGCAAGGTAATGGTGCCTCGTAACATTCCTGTATGATTTGAAATTGCTTTGAGGACAGGATAGAGTTCGTCTCTAAGGTCATAACTTCTATCTAATATTTCGCTTATTTCGAGAAGGAGTTTAAGTTCTGAAAGGGCTCTTTCGTTTTTTTCTTTCATTAAGGTATTTTTCTATCCTTTTATTGAGTGGTTATATGTTTACATATTTTCCAAAATTACATATATGTAATGCTTTTTTATTTTACTTTAAATGTGTATAATAATTCAAAGGTGTTTATTATATTGTTATTTTGTTATAAAAAAATACTCAAATAAAACAGAAAGGTAGGAATATGAAATTTAGTTTATGTTATGTATTATTTTTATTTGTATTTTGTCTCTCGATGTTATCTTTTTCTGAAGAAGTTCCAAAAACGATTTTATTTTCCGCATCGCCAGAACAGATATTAAAAGATGCGAAAGACTGGAAAAGCCATGGGGTTGATGCTTTTTTCCTTGATTATGTTGCGAGAGAATGGAGTGATAATATTTGGGCTTCTGATAAAAAGCCATGGACTATTGGTAAAGAAGATGAGACATTTCAAAAAGTTTCTGAGGCTAATAAGTTATGCAAAGAGTTGGGGATGGAAACATTTTTGAAGATATCTTTTGACCACTTTTTTGATTGGTTTAGTGACCTGCAATGGGAAAATGTTATTCACAATTTTCGTCAATTTGCGATATTTGCAAAGGAGAGTGGATGTACAGGTTTTGCAATTGATATTGAGTATATTGGGGAACAATATAACTTTAATTGGAAAGGATATACATACGATGGTTATACTCGGAAAGATTTGATAGAGAGGGTTCAAAAACGTAGTGCGGATTTAATTAATACTATATATGATGTATTTCCCGATATGGTGTTTCTTACTTTTCCAGAGCAAGGATTAAATTTAGGTTTGATTATACATCTTACGTGGATTGAGGAATCAGCAAAGAGGAAGGCGAAAGGAGGGGTTCACTATTGTGTGGAACATACATATCGGCTCAAAAACTTAAAAGAGATATTACCTTATATTAGTGGGGTTGAACACATATTTTTAAATTATTTATCGCCAGATGCAAGGAAATACTGGATGGAAACGTGTTCTGTTGCACCAGGAATCTGGCCTTTCGGATATGATTATGACAGTGGACATAAAGCTGGCTATACCGTCAATGAGTTGGAGCAGGTTTACGGAATTCATTTAGTAGCATCGCGTAAATACAACTGGATTTATAGCCATAATTGCTACGAACAATTATTAACTCGTCAGAAAGAATCTTTTGTAAGTGATGAACCGTTAGAAACGTTCACAGAAGTTTTACGTTCAAAAAAACCGACAACGGAAGGGTTATTTGTTGAGGGTAGTACATTGTTAAAGGAAAGGGATTATGAAAAATTAAATAACATAATGGGATATGCTCTGATGGTATTGCCGATGGGCCCTGATGATAATCCAAGATTTCAGACAGTGCCATTAAATAACTATGACACTCATAAATATAATTTTTGGGAATTAGGAAAACGATATCTCTATGGAGAGGAAACAAATTTTCAGATTTTATTTAAGCCTATTATAGATTGGAAAATTTCTGAATATTTTAGTGCTGGCACATTTAAAGAAACACATGATACATCTTTCCCTCCTGAAAATATTGCAGATTATAATGGCTGGAAAATAGCATCAATGAAACCTAATAAAGTATCCATGGATTTTATAGAACTTCTGGGTCGCCATGACATTTGTTCTGCATACGCTCTGTGTGAGTTTGAGGTATTTCAACCTATAACAGCACAGGTTCGGTTTGGTTTTAATGATGCGGTGAAGGTATGGGTAATTAAAGATACAGAACAAAAATGTATCTATGACTATTTTGGTGAATCAACAGTATTGCCAGATAAAGAGGTCATCCCTATATCCTTCGAAAAAGGGAAATACAAAATTCTATTAAAAATTACGAACAACAAAAACAACTGGGGATTTACGCTTCGAATAACGGATACTAAAGGAAATAATGTTCCTGAAAACGTAATAAAAATTACTACAAATTAAAAACTGGATTTACACTTTTTCAAGGAATAATATATGCTGGATACAATAAATTTGGATTGTTACCTTTCAAAAGATGAATTTAAGCAAGCTATTCAGAAATGGGAGATTGATTCAGGACGATGTCAAAGGGAATTAAGAGAAAAAGGCATTTCTACTGTTGTCCTTGTTGAGGGATGGGACACATCTGGAAAAGGGACTCTTTTAAACCGTCTATTATTAAACCTTGACCCAAGAGGGTACTGGGTCCATAATATAGCAAAGACCACACGAGAGGAACGATTAAGACCTTATTTATGGAGTTTCTGGAATAGATTGCCCAAATATGGTGATATTGCATTTTTTAATCATAGTTGGTATTGGCCTATTGTGTTGAGAGCAAAAAAAGAGAGATGGGGCACTGAGAAACTTCGTGCTGAATTAGAAGATATTAAAATTTTTGAACGGCAGATTGTTGAAGATGGGATGATTCTCATCAAGTTATTTTTACATATATCGAAAAAAGAACAAAAAAAACGATTTAAGAAATTAGAAAAAGACCCTGCATTTGAGTGGCGAGTTCGAGGTGAAAATCAGGAAATATTAGATGCGTACGACAAGCTTTATAAAATTATAGATGTAATATTAGAGGACACACATAATGGAGTGCATCCATGGCATATCATTCCTGCTATGGATGAGAAGTATTGTATTTCAAAAGCGGAACATATTATTCTTTCACATTGGGAAAATGCATTACAAAAGGGTTTATCAGTTCCAATATATTCTCTTCCGAGTAGAACTTCTGAACCTTTAAATGAGGTGGATTTGTCAAAAACATTATCCCGAGAAGAATACGATAGGACATTACCAAAACTACAAAAGGAACTTCGTCGTTTACAGTTTATTTGTTTTAAAAAAAGGATACCTGTCATTATCGTTTTTGAAGGATGGGATGCTGGTGGAAAAGGAGGAGCAATAAAACGGCTGGTTCGAGAATTAGACCCACGAGGTTATGAGGTTATTCCGATTGGCGCCCCTCAAGGTGAGGAGAAAATGCATCACCACTTATGGCGGTTTTGGAAAGTGCTCCCTAAAGCGGGACATTTTACAATTTATGACCGTTCCTGGTATGGAAGGGTATTGGTAGAGCGTGTAGAAGGGTTTACCAAACCTAAGGATTGGAAACGTGGATATAAGGAAATCAATGAATTTGAACAGCAGTTGGTTAAATGGGGAGCAGTTCTTATTAAATTTTGGATTCATATTTCTCCTGATGAACAACTAAAACGATTTGAAGAGCGGACGAAAAATCCGTATAAGCAATGGAAAATTACAGATGAGGATTGGAGAAATAGAGCAAAATGGAATGATTATGTAGATGCTGTTTCAGATATGATTAGTTTTACCTCTACAAAAAATAGTCCATGGACAATCATAGAGGGTAACGATAAATGTTATGCAAGAATAAAAATTTTAAGGAGTGTAATTAATTGTGTAAAAGAACATATTTGTTAGCCCCATATTTATTTGTTATTTAAATTACAATTATTTTTTTGTATACTTAAAGGATTTGTGTTCTATTTTCAACATTTTAAATACGTTTTTTCAAACATAAATAATTATAGTTATAACTTATTGATTTATAAATATTTAAGCCTATAATAAATAACACACATATATATAAATTAAAATAAGCATTTGACATTATATATATAAATATTGTATATTAACGTTGTTGGTAGCAGAGTTGTGATTGTGTTCCCTATGCTACTACACTATTCAAGGTCCAATTGAATCAACAACACATAGCGAAGCACATAATGCTGCCAGTGGTTGTCCTCCCATTACCACTGCAGTGCATCTCTCTCTCCGGAATAACAGATGTCCCGGTTTACCCCGGCCGGGAATCCTCTCTTCCGCTTCTCCGCAACTCTGCTACCCCATTGAGCTCTGATTCCCCTCAGAGCCCGTAAAAATATAGAGGTGTCGGTTGCCCCCTACCGACACCTCAACTTTTTTATCGTTTATTAATTAAGGTAATATCATATAATTAAATTAAGTGTGTGTTAGTATTTCATAATATTTCTTCAGCGGTAAGTGGTGTTTTTATTTCTGAACCTACCTGGTTTATGAAGGTACAATCTAAAACTGTCCCTGGTTTTGAATTTAGTAATTGAATTAAATGTTCTATTTTCATATTTTTTACATCAAAATCATTTATTTTTTGGAGACATTCCCCACCTCGTAGATTTGCTTTATTCCAGGCGGGAGTGTCTTCAATCACACCTATAATCCAGCCT
>JAIWNQ010000238.1 GCA_020216745.1 Candidatus Hydrogenedens sp. | reverse complement strand
TGTTCTGACAGGTAATCGGGTATTATTCCTATACCTGTCCATATTTCTTCTTTATAATTACCTGTTTTTAGAAGGTGTAGTTTTGCCTCCTCATAACTAATATGGATTACAGATTTCCTCCAGAAATGTGTCCCTATCCATGCATTTTTTTCTCCTGGAACGGAAACAGCCAGAAGATTCTCAAAATTTTGATTGCCTATTCTCAGTGTTTTTAATCTGAAATATTGAACGACTTTTCCATCTTTATAACGGGCAAATTTATTTTTGCCATTAGTTATTTTTTTTTCATTGACTATGTTCATAGGTATACCTATATTTTCACTTCGGACAAAATCGATATTTGCTAAAAGAGAAATTTTAGAGTTTAATGTCACAGGGACTTGAGGAATAGGCTGTTCTGGGGAAAAATATAACTTCTCATAAAATACTTTTTCCTTTTCTCTTTTTCTTTCAGTGGATATCAATCTCCATGTAATTTTTTCATTTCCAAAATCTATATAAATTTCATATCCAGGGAAATAGATAGGTATTATTCCACACAAACATACTCCCAATTTATTTGATATATTTGAAAGGTTAGACAAAAGAATATCACCATGATAGACAGGAAACGAGGCACTATTTAAACTTACATTTTTTATCAAAGGATTACCTGCACTTACTTTATACTCATCTTTAATTATATTGTTTTGGCAGTTATTATCGATTGCAGGAATAGACACACCTGTATCTAATAGAAAGAAACAATTGGAAGTTGGTAGTTCAGATTGAATGAGTATTGTTCCTCTCTGGGAATTAAAGTTTGTGGTAATGGTTTTTAATTCTGATTGTGAAAATAAAGGTGAGGAGGTAAAGGAAATAAATAATAAAATAATAAATATAAACTTTTTAATTTTACACATCGATTAAACAGTTAGTTTACAGTCTTTGTGATTGTATCTATCCAAAGTTTAATTTGTTCTTTTGCATGTTCAGAATATAGTAATACGTCCAAGCCGTGTTCATCAGTAGGATATGTTCTTATTTCACATAATGAGCGGTTTTGTTGTTGGAGTTTTAAAGATAGATTATAAGATTTTTCGTCATATTCTCCTGTTATAATTAACATCGGATTTGAAAATAATTTATCGACATTTTTATCTATCTTAATATTCAGAGAGGGTGAGATAATTATTAATCCATCAGCACAATTTGTATTTATCTGAAACAGACTTGCAAAGTTAACTAATTCATCCCAGGCTATTACAATATTTTTATTCTTTTTTTCATGGAGATTATTAATGAGTTCACAGAGTTGAATATAGTCTTTGTTTTTAGAATCAGGAGAGGATAAGATAGTGTTTAGGATTGTTTTCCAATCAGATTTCAATATTGTAATCTCATATCCTGAGAATAAAAAGTCGTTAATTACTGATTTATAATTTTCTATATCAGTGGTAGATTCATCAAAAATTACAAAATTAATGTTTTTTATATTATCTTTGTTATTAGGTTTTAAGTACTGAATGTAGATGGGATTCTTTTCAAAAACAAACGTGTGGTCTGAGATTAGAATATCGCTGTTCTTTTTACAATCGATACTGTATATACTAACAAGAACGAAACAAAACGAAATAAAATTAAATCTACTTTTTTTTCTTGTCATTAAATACACATACATTGTGGCAGGAAATACTTAACGGTAAGTATTTCCTGCCTTAAAAAATTTTAGCCGAGATTAAAAACGGATTGTAATTTTAGAGCGAGTGTCATATCACCTTGAATCTTTAGTTTTCCTGTCAAGAATGCTGTTTGTCCATTGAGTTTTCCAGCGACTAAGTCAAGGAAATCGGATGCAGAAATGGTCAAAGTGATATTGGCTTTTTCTGCTTTACCTTCAGTAACGGTCAGTTGCTCGTTACTAACTGCAACTGCCCATTCTCCACCACCTTCGCCTGTAATCACGAATTGATAGGTTACATTCATACCCTTAATTTTAGCGGGGTCTACTTTTGATGTGAGTTGATTGAAAAATTCTGCTACTTGGGACATAGTTAAACCTCCCTCAGTATGGGTTAAGTTTTAACTGTGAGACTCGCTCACAGCATTTACAACATATAAATGTAACTTATGTAGATATTGGATTTCAAATGGATAGGTGCGTATTATAGGAATCGGACGAGTCGGACAAGTTGGATAGGTCGGGTAGGTCAGACAAAAAGGATGGTAAGGACTGGGTTAGATTGTTGCTGAGGACGCAGGGAAAATGTGTTGATTTGAATAATGGATTATGTTAACGTAAAATAAAATAAATAAATGACTTGGGTTTATATTTATGTCGATACAACCGATTCGTGTAGATGAAGAAATACGACATCCATTGGATGCTTTTTTTATGCCCCGTGCTGTAGCAGTGATTGGTGCAACAGACAAACTGGATAGCGTGGGACGGACAGTGTTGTGGAATCTGATTAGTAATCCGTTTGGGGGGACGGTATATGCGGTAAATCCTAATCGTCATCAGGTTTTAGGGATGTTGGCTTATCCAGATATTGGTTCTATTCCAGAACCTATAGATCTTGCGATTATCATAACACCTGCTCAAACTGTTCCTAATATTATTAAGGAATGTATTCGTTGCTCAGTAAAAGGATGTATCATTATTTCGGCGGGTTTTAGTGAAACAGGAGAAGCAGGGAAAGCACTTGAAGAAGAAATTAAGAATATTATTTATCCGAACAAAATCCGAGTCATTGGTCCGAATAGTTTAGGAATTATGAATCCCATTATAGGGTTGAATTCAGCGTTTGCACCTCATATAGCATCAAAAGGGACTGTAGGTTTTATTACTCAGAGCGGTGCGGTTGGAGCGGCTATTTTAGATTGGAGTTTTCATGTAAAGGTGGGTTTTAGTAAATTTGTTTCTTTTGGGACGATGGTGGATGTAAATTGGGCTGATTTAATTTATTATTTAGGTGATGACCCTTATACGAAAAGTATTGTTATATACATGCAAGCGTTGGGTGATGTTCGTTCTTTTCTTTCTGCGGCACGTGAGGTTGCTTTGCATAAACCCATTATTTTATTAAAGGGGGGTAGAACGGAATTAGGTGCGAAATTAGCAAGAAATACACCTTATTATGTGGGTGGAGAGCAATGTAGTGATGAGGTATTTTCAGCGGCTTTAAAAAGATGTGGTGTATTGCGTGTGGATAATATTCAACAGTTATTTGATATGGCTATTGTGTTAGGGAAACAACCGCGACCTAAAGGGAATCGACTTGCCATAATTAGTAATGCGGCTGGACCAAGTATTTTAGCTACAGATGCTCTTGTATCTATGGGTGGGAAAATAGCTTCGCTATCTGAAAAGACCATGGAAGAGTTAAATCAGATTTTGCCACCTTATTGGAATCATGACAATCCGATTGATTTATTAGCGAATGCAGACCCTAAACGATATGCACAATCAGCGGAGATTGTTTTGAAAGACGAGAATGCGGACGGACTTTTAGTTATCTTAACGCCTCAAGTTATGACCAAGCCATTAGAAACAGCCGAAGAATTAATCAAGGTGAAAAATCCGATGAAAAAGCCTATCCTTGCGAGCTGGATGGGTGGTTATAAAGTGGAGGATGGGCAACAGGCATTGAATAATGCGGGAATACCTACATTGGATTATCCTGATATTGCGGCGAGGATTTTCCTTTCGATGTGGCATTACTCTTATCAATTAAAGGGACTTTATGAAACTCCAAGTGCGCATGAGGAAACCAGTGAACATCTTTCAAATAAAATTCTTGCCAAAAATACCATCGAATATGCAGTACGGCAGGGTCAAAGCATTTTACCTCCATCAGCTACACGGGATGTTCTGGCAAGTTATGGAATTAATCTAATTGAGACTCATATTGCTCATGATGAAACAGAAGCAGTTCATATTGCTAAGAACATAGGTTATCCAGTAGTTTTGCGTCGAGTTCTTCTTTCGGGGAAAGTATCTGCGGACCCGGGTGGTGTTCTACTTAATCTGCATGATGAAAAGGCGGTTCGTAAAGCATTTCGTTCTTTACTTGATTTCGTTACGGATGGGAAAGAAGCATGTGCATTCCCAGGGATAGCGGTGCAACCATTAGTTCCAAGAGATGGGATTGAGATTTGCATTGGAAGCCATGTAGACCCGCTATTTGGTCCTTATATATATTTTTGTTCAGGTGGAAAAATGTTATCTATCTTTGAGGATAGAGCGACAGGGTTACCACCCTTAAATACGACATTAGCCCGTAGAATGATAGAAGATACAAACATTTATAAATCATTAAAGGAAGGTAAAATTTGTAAAGGCTTTAATTTGGAGGAGTTAGAACGTTTACTTGTCCAATTTAGTTATCTTATCTGTGAACAGCGATTAATTCAGGGAATGGAACTAAATCCGATAGTTATTTCACCGAAACGAATTGTAGCGTTGAATGCCTCTATTTTGCTTTATCCGATAGATACACCAATAGAGTCTTTTCCAAAATTGGCTATAAGGCCATATCCTAATGAATATACTTTTAGTTGGACATCACGAAAGGGCAATGAAATTATTCTTAGGCCTATACGTCCTGAAGATGAAAGTTTAATGATTCGTTTTCATGAAACACTAAGTGATAACACAGTTTATTTTAGATATTTTCAACTCCAGCCACTTCATGTCCGTACCCAACATGAACGTCTTACAGAAATATGTTTTGTAGATTATGACCGTAGTATTGCATTAGTTGCGGTAGAGAAAAATAAGGAAACAGGTGAAAATGCAATATTAGGAGTGGGTAGGATAGTAAAAATTTATGGGACACAAGATGCAGAATTTGCGTTGATGATTAGTGACCTGTTTCAAGGTCATGGTTTAGGAACAGAAATGTTGAGACGTTTAATACAAATTGCTCGTACTGAAGGTGTTCATCGTTTATATGGGACAATATTACCTGAAAATCGGGCTATGTTGAGGGTATGTGCTAAGTTAGGTTTTGTTTTAAAGAAACCGACGGGGCAGGAGTTTATAGCGGAACTGATTTTAAATTGATTTTATTTTCCCAATTTTCTGAAAAATATCATGTTTTTAATTTCGTGAACTGAAATGTTAAATGCAGGCAAAAGTGTTTTGTCACGTGTTGGGTTAATGGGTTTTATTTTAACTATTCTGGATGAATAGGCTTTAATTAGTCTTGTTTTTGTGTCTTTTTCTTTTGAAGGTAGCGTTTAAATTCGACTGTAAATGTAAAACTATCGAAATCTTCATTAAGTTGGGCAAACTTCGAATAGCCAAATGAAAATACAAATTCATCTCTTTTATTAAGTGGAACCTCAAAACCAATATTGGTATCTAAACTAACTGTATGCCATTCATCTGATAAATCTAAATCTACCAAATACAGAAACGGTCGGAATTTTACTTTAACTTTAGCATCATAAGTAGCATAGGTATATGTGAGAGAAGTAGAAAGGTATGGACGAGTGGCTTTAATTCGTTCTTTCCACGAACTAAAATCTCGGTGCTCTGGTGCCCCCCATGGTGAATAGTGAACACCAGACCCAAGATAAAAAGCACCTCGTTGAATTTCAAAGTCTGTATGTAATGGCATTAATAATATTGAAGGATGAGTTTGTTTTGTTCGAATTTTTCCTCCTTCTCCCCCACCCTGTGCTGTTACCGTCCATTTTGAATTTATCTGGTAACCAAATCCTGCATGAGGTGCCCAAATTAAATGGTCATCCCTAAAATCGCTCACGGTTTTTACAGGTTTCTGGTCTGGGGCAAAAAATCCCATCATAGGGTCAAACAATTCTTTAACAGGTTTTTCACTTTCCATTTTTGGGTATGGATTCACCAAACTAACGAACCAGAACCAACGGCTATTCTCAAATTCTTCTGATGTTAATTCACATGACATTTTTTCTTCGTTGGCCTGTTCATTAGAAGTTGCTTTATTATTTAATAAAAAAATAAGAGAAAAGAATATAAATAGTGCCTGTATTATATTTGAATGTTTTTTAGACATTTATAATCACTTCATTAAAAGGTTGGAACTTCAGAAGCAAGGATATTTATCCTTGTACTATCTATTGTTGATATTAATTGGGGTATATCATACCATTTTAAGGCGTCATGAACTGCATTTGTAATTTGTCCTTGTATTCTTGGATTATCAATAATTTGTTTCCACGATGTTAAACCTCGCAACGTCATTGAAATCTCATTCGGTAAAAGTAAAAATACTGCATGAATAGCGGGAACACATAAAACACCTGATGCATCAATGTTTATCTTGACATTATCTTTGTATTTTGTTTTTACATATTTAATTATTGAGAAATAATCTACAACTCGCATCCCGACATAGGATTTTCCGATAAGATAAGCACGGAAGACATCTTCCCATCCAAGACCCACAGTTCTTGTTATATCATTATTGCTTGGAGTTGGTAGTGTTTCTCCTGAACCTCTTAAGTCCACAGCAAAAACATTTATTTTTTGTTTTAACCAGTCATTGATTCGGTCAGGTTCGGATTGTTTACCCTCTGGGTTTGTATAAATAATAACTCTCTCGGGTGATTTAGTAGATTCGAAAAGAATGCCAGGTAATACTATTTTTTCTTCTGGTTTTATTATAAAAGGGATAATAGATACTGCGTTTGGGAATTCTTTTGACTTACATTTTGAAAACTCGATTATCTCAGGTTGAGACACATCTTTCCATAAAGGAGCATTGATTAATTCAGAAACTTTTGCTTGTTTTTGCTCTAATGTTGAGGTGTTCCAAAATTGTTCTCTCTCTTTTGAGAATACTTTTTCTTGCTCCCTATTTATATCTAAAATGGAACGGTTATTAGGAATGGTTTTCACATTGCCTTCTGAACATACTTGATATTCATCTTTATTAAGTATTTCTGAATCGTCGATTTGCTCTTCTACTTCTTTATGGATACCATCTAACCACCATAACATCCGTTCTACAATTTCTTCACGTGTTATTTTTTTAAGCCCATGTTCCTCGTTAATCTCGATTAAATCACATAAGGGATTTACACCTAATTTTGTATATAATCGTTTTGCTTCTCGGAACGTGTTCCATGTTCCTGATATATCAAAAAAGTCTCTGGTGGCACAGCATATAAGCACAGGATTTGGAGCATGTAAAAACAGATACATAGAATGGTCAAGACCATACTTAATTTGTGAAAAAATATTTTGTTCTGCATCTTGGGGACCAATAGTGTTTAATAACCGTTCCCACGATGTAAGATAACAAGATGGAGCAGAGGCATAAATTCGTGGCTCGATAGCCATAAGATATGCAGTTTGGGTACCACCTCCTGAGTTACCACTACAACCTATTTTTTCTTTTCGGATGTCATTTCGACTCTGAATATAATCAACGGCTCTAATCCCGTCCCATATCTCATATTGTGCATAGTTCGTTCCTAAAAGAATACAGCCTAACCCGAGAACAGTATGTTCTGTCGTTCCCCAAATATCAGGTTCTCCATTATCTTTGATAAATGTGATTCTCTCACCTTGTCCTGGGGGGTCATAAATTAAAGCGGAAATTCCATTTTGTGCTAAAAGAATTCCTAATTTTTGGTATTCTTTATAACCTTTTGCTTCTAAGGAATGCCCACAAGGAATGAGAACTGCTGAGTAAGGTGGTGGAGATAATGGTAGATATAGAACGGACGTAACATAGAAATTAGGGCGACTTTCAAAGTGTAAAACCTCATATCGATATGTTTTCTTTTGTCCTGTGCGAATTATTTTGGGATTAAGAGGAGTAGGTTCAGGTCTACCTCCTAATAGGTTCCATAGTAATTCTCTCTTTTCTTTTTTGTATGATTCTATACTTTCCTTTTCAGGGAAATAAGAAGATTCGTCTTTTGATTTTTTTAAGTATTCTTCGGCTTGTTGATTTAGGTATGTTTTCATCATTTCATTTGGTTTAATAGCGCTATCATATTTTGAGAGGACTTTCCAATCCAATTCGTCTGCATTTACAAACATAACTACAAAACAGTACACTATCCAACCGATACAAAATGTTTTTAAATATGACATTGTTTCTTCCTTTTTATTATCGTTAAAAAAAAATAAAATGGCACAATTAAAAAAGAATTATAATATATTAATATAATCTAAATTTATTTTGTAAATAGGCAGAAGGATTGGATTATGCCAATACATTTTATTGAGCCGTTCCCATGGCGTTTTTGTGCCGTCTGTGGGAATGCATTGATACTTACAGATGATGGGGAGAAGCCACGTCCTTTTTGTAGTTCCTGTCAAAGGTTTTATTATCACAATCCGACTCCTGCGACATGTTGTTTTGTAACAAGAACAGGTAAGGATTTACTTCTTACGAAACGGGCAATCTATCCTGCTTTTGGTCAATGGACTCTTCCAGGAGGGTACATGGAACTTGGGGAGACTACAGAGGAATCGGCAGTACGGGAATTGTATGAAGAAACAGGTCTTGTTGCGGAACAAATTCAACTTTTAGGGATTTCCGCACAACCAAGTCAACAAACGGGTACTATTTTAGTATTGGGTTTTGTCGTTAACCGTTGGAAAGGAGAAATTAAGGCGGGTAGTGACGTTTCAGAGGCACAATTTTTTTTACATGACCAACTTCCACAGCTGGCATTTACAGCTCATAGAGAACTATTAAACCTCTATATTCAAAGTTTGTAGTTATATCGTTATTTTAATAGGTAAGTTTTATTTTTCACTACAAGGTTGATTTTTGATATGAAAGAAAAAAAATTAATTCAGATAGGATATACAACGAAATCAATAAGAGAGTTGGCTCTGCAATCTTTTAACAAAGCGATAAAAGATGGGATGTCTAAAAAAGAGGCAAAACGGATGTTGCGAGTTATTATTCGTAATCCAAGCACATTTGTGAATGACTCTCTCTGGGGTGAATTAGCACGGTCTGTTTATCAAAGTATGCCTGAATTTCAACAGACGGTTATTTCTCATACTAAAGAACTATTTTCTGATGATTTTTCAAAACCAACCAAAGCACCTTTTAAGATATGGGGCACAGAAATTGACGAGGAATCTATCCAACAGATACGTAATGCTTGCTCGCTTCCTGTATCGATACGTGGGGCTCTTATGCCTGATGCTCATGTGGGTTATGGTTTGCCTATCGGAGGAGTATTAGCCACTGATAATGCTGTTATCCCATTTGCAGTCGGTGTAGATATTGCCTGCAGGGTAAAACTAAGTGTTTTCGAGTTGCATCCTAAAATTATTGATGAAGAACCTACGCGACTAAAAAAAGCCATTGAACAGGAAACACGATTTGGAGTAGGTTCTACATTCAAGCCACGGAGACAGCATCCTGTCATGGATTTGGACTGGAATATTTCCCCTGTAACTCGTGAGCATAAGGATAAGGCATGGGACCAATTAGGTACCAGTGGTAGTGGAAATCATTTTGTTGAATTTGGAATTTTGGAGGTTATCACAGATGAACTTCCGCTTGCTAAGGGAAAATATTTGGCACTTCTAACCCATAGTGGTAGTCGTGGAACAGGTTCTTTGGTATGTGAATATTACAGTAAGATTGCAAGACAACGACATCCAGAACTACCGAAACAGTTTCAACATCTTGCGTGGTTATCTTTAGACTCACACACGGGTCAAGAATACTGGGAGGCTATGCAGTTGATGGGGAAATATGCCCAGGCGAACCATGAATGTATCCATACACATATAAGTAAGAATCTTGGTGTGCCTATTTTGTGGAGTGTTGAAAATCACCATAATTTTGCATGGAAGGAAATTCATGATGGTCGTGAGGTTATTGTTCATCGTAAAGGTGCTACACCTGCAGAACAAGGTCAGTTAGGTATTATTCCAGGGTCTATGGCAAGTCCTGCTTATATCGTTAGGGGATTAGGAAATGAGGATTCATTGCGTTCTGCTGCCCATGGGGCTGGACGTGTTATGAGTCGTGCTCAAGCTAAAAAGACG
>JAIWNQ010000237.1 GCA_020216745.1 Candidatus Hydrogenedens sp. | reverse complement strand
TTATCATGGAAAAAAGTGGAATCTCTATTAAAGGAGCGACGGATTACAGTATTAACAGCGGGGGTAGATGAAATTCCTTTGGTCTATAAGAATATAGATAAAGTGATGGAAGAACAAAGTGACCTTGTGGTACCAGTGGCAGTGTTTTATCCGCGAATTGTTAAGATGGCTCCTGCTGGTGAAAAACCTGAAGATTGATTTGTCTGGTTTTTTATTTTGTACAACATATGTCTGATTGGTAAAATTTATCAAACATCCTTTACCATTAATTAAAAAGGTAAAACTTATGGAAAGTAATAATGCCTCAATTTGTGCAGGAAAAATATTATTTAAAGAAGACGATATTCAAAAATTAATTCACGTTTTGGCTCGTGAAATTGTAAATGAAAATGATGTGCAGGAACTTGCTTTAATAGGTATTTTGCGGAGAGGGTATCCTCTGGCTCAGAGAATTGCACAGGAAATATTTAAACTATCTAATGTATTACCACCAGTAGGGGCTGTTGCAACAACGTTGTATCGTGATGACTTGCGAATTGGACGTGGGACAGTTCAGGTTCGGGGTACAACACATTTTTCATTTGACATTAACTATAGAACGATTATTTTGGTTGATGATGTGCTTGCCGCTGGAAGAACAATTCGTGCGGCGATGGACGAGATTATGTATTATGGTCGACCGAAAAAAATACTACTTGCCTGTTTAATTGACCGCGGAGGCAGAGAAGTGCCCATTCAACCTTCTTACTGTGCTTGGAAACCTGAGACAGAAGCGATTCCATCCAATTTGTGGATCTCAGTTTTACTCAAGGAAACGGATGGGAAAGACATGGTTAAGGTTGAGGAACATAAAGCACCTGCGGAAAATGTATTAAGCGAAGTTTCTGAGGGGGAACAAGTATTTAGTGCTGACCATCCTGCTTTGAAAATATGGAAGCATAAAGATTTATTAGGGTTGCAATTTTTATCAAAGGAGGAAATACTCTCCATCTTAGATATGGTTCCAGCCTTTTTAGAAGTAATGTCGCGTAAAACGGGTATAAAAAAGGTACCACTTTTACAAGGGAGAGTTGTTGTTCATTGGTTTCACGAACCAAGTACACGGACTTTTGTTTCGTTTGACCTTGCAGCGAAGCGATTAAGTGCTGACACACTTTCCTTATCTGCGTCAAGTTCAAGCGAAAAGAAGGGAGAAACATTGCACGATACTTTATATAACATAGAAGCCATGAAAACAGATATTCTTGTTGTTCGACATCGTTGTTCAGGGGTACCAAAATTACTTGCAGATTCTCACACTTCTCATGTAATAAATGCAGGAGATGGGCAACATGAACATCCTACACAAGGACTTCTGGATGTTTTTACAATGAGGGAATTCATTCGAAGCCATCGGAAGGACCCCAAAGCAACGTTGGAAGGGGTTCGGATTTCAATAATTGGAGATATAGCACATAGTCGGGTTGCACGGAGTAACATTTGGGCTTTACTGAAATTGGGAGCCAATATAACGTTGTGTGGACCCCAAACATTATTACCCAAAAGTTTTGAGCAATTAGGAGTAAGGATAACAACTAATCTCAAAGAAGCATTAGTTGACACAGATATTATCTATGCATTGCGAATTCAATTGGAACGTCAAACACGAGGTTTGTTTCCAAGTATTCGGGAGTATATCCGATTATATCGAATTGATAATGAGACGATTCGTTATGCACCGGAGCATGCCATTGTGATGCATCCGGGACCTATTAATCGTGATGTGGAATTGGCTACGAATATAGCGGATAGTAAGAGAAGTTTGATTTTACATCAAGTAAGCCATGGAGTTGCAGTACGTATGGCAGTAATGCATTTATTGGCTAATAGTCAATCTCTTTAATTTGGAGAATATTTATGAGAATTGTTATTAGAAATGGTTGGGTTATTAACCCAGAAACAGGGATGTCAGAGAAGTCCGATTTGGGATTTGAACATGGAGTAATTACTGTAATTGGAAGTAACCTTGAAGGTGATGTTTTTATTGATGCTGATGGAATGGTTGTTTCGCCTGGATTTGTCGATTTACATGTCCACTTTCGGGAACCAGGGTTTGAGTCTAAGGAAACTATTGCCAGTGGTGCGAGAGCGGCAGTTCATGGCGGTGTTACATCTGTCGTAACGATGCCCAATACAATGCCACCTATTGATAATGCTGGGATGGTAGAATTGGTGGTTCGTCGTGCACAAGACCTGGATGGAGTTCATATCTATCCATCAGCATGTGCAACAAAAGGACGTGAAGGCAAAGAATTAACAGAAATGGCAGACCTGCTTGATTCTGGGGCTGTTGCGGTTACAGACGATGGGGATGATATAGAATCTTCGGCGGTATTAAGGTATGTTTTGGAATATTCACGGATGGTAGGATTGCTTTATTTAGCCCATTGTGAAGATGCCTCTCTAAGTGAAGGTGGAGCGATGAATGAAGGATTTGTATCCACTAAACTTGGGATACCTGGAATACCCAGAGAAGCAGAAGAGACAAGGATTGAACGAAATATTCGGTTAGCAAAATTAGCAGATGCACCTATACATATTCAACATGTAACTACAAAACGTGGAGTGGAAATTATCCGTGAGGCAAAAAGGGAAGGTATCAAAGTTACTGCGGAAACATGCCCTCATTATTGGATGCTAACAGAAGAAAATCTGGAAAATTATAATACAAATATGAAAATGAACCCACCATTACGGGATAAGTCGGATGTTGAGGCAATTATTGAAGGGTTAAAGGATGGAACCATTGATTGTATCGCTACAGACCACGCACCCCATACAAGTACTGAGAAGAATGTTCCTTTTCAAGAGGCTCCTTTTGGGGTTATTGGGCTTGAAACTTTATTAGGCTGTGTAATTACAGGTCTTGTAAAAGGTGGGCATATATCAATGGAACATGCTATACGATTACTAACAAAAAATCCTGCTGGGATAATAAAGATAAATGCGGGGAGTCTATCTATTGGTTCCCCAGCAGATATTACCATCTTTGACCCGAATGAAGAATGGGTTGTAACAAATAGCTGTTTTTACTCTAAAAGTTCTAATTCACCTTTTATCGGGATGAAATTGTGCGGTAAAGTGAAATACACGTTTTGTTGTGGAAAAATTTTATATTATGACAGAACCTTAACTCTCCCGAAAGGGGTTGTAATTTCTCCTACGTTTCTTCCAGAAGTAGAATAATTTTTTGAACTTTAAAACTATCAGACGGGGCGGACATGTCGGACGAGTCAGACATGTCGGACGTGTAGGACAAAAATATTATATTTTATACTTTTTGTTGTCTATCGTAGGGAGGTGTTAAACTCCATCCATTCAGGTAAGGACGGTAAGCCCATTCATTTGCCTTCTTGGTGGCGTCATCATCACCTATAAATCTCTCATTTACAGGGTCCCATCTCAATCTTGCACCTGCGACATAAGCACATGTTCCCATATGGCAAACACGAGTTGTGTTATGAAGTGTTTCGACAGTAACAATGGGGTCTTTATGTTCACGAATGGAATCTACAAAGTTTTGCCAATGTGGTTCATTTAATTGAGATGGTCCTGATTTCTTGGGCTCACAACCATCGTTATTAGGCACAGGAAAAACTTCGTAACCACCACGGTCAACTTTAAGAGTACCCAATGTTCCATGGAATAAAATACCATGGTCAGAATATCCTTTAGGTAGATATTGGTTGTATACACGATTTGAGAATGTAAGGATATAATCATCAAATTCCCATACCGCTTCAAGGGTATCCGGTGTTGTCCTGTTATCAGTCAAAACATATTTTCCACCGATGGCACTGACAGATTTAGGTTGTTTTTCTTCGCCCATACCCCACAAAGCAATGTCAATTAGATGTGCACCCCAATCGGTGATTTTACCGCCAGAATATTCAAGGAACCAGCGGAAATGATAAATCCAACGATTGGTATTAAATGGACGATGCTCAACCCATCCTTGATGGAAATCCCAATCTAAGCCTTCTTTTTCCCATTTAGCACGGTCGTCATCTCCCAAGCCGATTCCTTCGATGGGTTTATCTTCGTGGTTAAATGTTTCTACATGGGCAACTTTACCAATATAACCACTTTTTACTAACTCTACCGCTTCTTTAAAATGTTCTCCACTTCGTTGCATTGTTCCACCTTGAAAAATTACACCATTTCTGCGGACAGCCTCAACCATTTTTCGACCTTCTTGAATAGTTGTTGACAATGGTTTTTCACAATAAATATGTTTCTTTGCATCGGCAGAATATAAAACGCAAAGGCAATGCCAATGGTCTGGAGTAGCTATCACAACAGCATCAACATCTTTGTTATCAATAACTTCTCGGAAATCGTGGTGCATTGTAAAATCTGAAAATTTTTGTCGAACCATTTGTGCACCACGTTCAAGATTCTTTGGATATAAATCGCATAACGCAATCGGCTGAATATCGTCTCGTTGTAGGACGAAACCGAGATTAGAACGTCCCATACCTCCTGTACCAATGTGTCCTGTTCGAATTTTTTCGTTTGCACCTAATACCTTTGATGGAAGAATGGACTTATATACCTGAGCATTGGCTACTTTTGTTAATGTAGAACCTACCGCTAATCCTGCGGTAATTTTTGCTGTTTTTTCAATAAAATCTCTACGACTGACTTCCTTTTTGTTTTTTTCTTTCATGGATAAAACTCCTTCTTAATTTATATTGAATAGTTTTTTTGGAAATACTTACATTCACAAGAAGGTATATAATATTAATACAAATAGACCTACATTCACAATTTTTAAATTTTAAATATTCAACTATATTTTTGTTTACATTTTTCCGTGATAAGTGTATAATATATAAATGTGGTTAGATAATTAATAAAGAGATATTTAACGATAAGGATAAATATATGAGAAATAAATATTTTATTTATAGTTTGGTTTTATTCATGGTAGTTTTGGTCGTTTCTTGTAATAACACAAGTAAACCCAACAGTAATATCCCATCAGAATCTGGGAATTCCCAATATTTAGGAAATCCAACAACTTCTGAAGGAGCAACAGAAGGTGCAACAGAAGGACAGCAAGAAGAAACAAAAGAAGGACAGCCAAGCTCCGAAGGAACAACCGAAGGGGCAAGTGAAGGAGAAAATAATAGTACTACAAAATTTACAAGTGCATTACTATACAATACTCGTGATACAGAAGTAGACTATGGAAATAAACCGACATCTGTAGATGAATCAGAAGAGAATGGAACAGAAGGGGGTAGTAGCCCTACAACAAGGGAATTAGTTGAGCCTGATGTATTTAGAATGAGAGATAATTATCTGTTTGTGCTAAATCAATATCGTGGTCTTACGATTGTTGATTTAAACGAGAAATCTGTTGTTTCAAATGTTCCTATTTATGGCTACCCCAGAGATTTGTATATTAAAGATGGTCGTGCTTATGTCCTTATTGGTTATACCATTCGTCACACTATTGAAAATGGTGTCGTTAAAAAAACTACTGGCTCTCAATTATATATTGTAAATATTCAAGATATTGAAAAACCGTCTGTCGAATCTTCTTTATCATTACCTGGTGATTTTATTGATAGCCGAATGTTAGGAAATATTTTATACGCAGTAACATCAAATTACCAATATTATTATGTAGCAATGGAAGAAAGAGGGGAGGAAAGTGAGATTGGAAGTGGAACAGAGAGTCCCACAACTTCTGACTGGACTGTAAATTCAGGGAGTACGTGCTGGATTACCAGTGTAGATTTGACACAAATAAATAATCCGACCATCACAGACCAAATACAATTTCCAGGCTATGGCACAGTAATTCAAGCATCTGTTAATGCTATATATGTTGCCGCACCACTTTGGGAAAGTAATAACACACAAATTACATACATAGACATTACAGACCCAAATGGGGAAATTTTAAATTACAAACCAGTAGATGTACCAGGGAACATTGTAGATAGATTTAAGTTAGATGAATGGGATGGTTATTTGCGGGTTGTCTCTAATACATCTTGGCCAGAAAGACATACATACTTAACTATTTTTAATATTTCTGACCCAACAAATATAGTACAAACATCCCAAATTACAATACCCGATGCACAAGGTGAAACTTTGTATGCGACACGTTTTGCGGGTCCATTGGCATATCTTGTTACCTACTTTACTATTGATCCACTTTTTGTAGTAGATATTTCAGACCCAACTAATCCACAGGTTAAAGGACAATTAAAAGTTCCTGGATGGTCTACATACATTGAACCTATTGGCAATCAGCTTATTGGATTAGGCGTAGATGATACTGACGGGCAACGTCGTGTCAAGGTAAGTTGGTTTGACGTTTCTGACCCCAATAATCCACAGGAAGTCTCAGTAGTATCTATTGGTGAGGGTTGGGTGTGGTCTTCTGCTTTTAACGATGTGAAGGCATTTCGAATTTTCGATGATTTGATAGTTGTTCCTTTTAGCGGGTGGAATGGAAATGAATATAAGGAGCAATTGCAATTTATTCGTTGGGATGTGGAATCAAGAAAATTAGTGCCTTTAGGTGCTGTAGAGATGAAAGGACAGGTATCAAGAACTATTGAGTATAGTGATTATTATTATGCCATTACCTCTGACTTTATCCATGAAATAAAGTGTGATAAGACAAATGCACCTGAATTGACACCTACTCTAATTACACTTGCAGAATATGTAGCGGATGTTCTTGAAGATGGAGATAGTGAAGCACGTATTGAGATAGTTCAACACAATGAAAACCAGACCATAGAAATCCGTTTAGTAGATGACTTTAATGTGATTGATTCTATTCCCATAACAACAGCTGGACAATTAATAGATTCATTCAAACAAGATAACAATATTCTCTTGATACTTAATGAATGGAATTACAAAGAAAATTATGAATATGAATCATATTATCGTTTGGTATCTATTCAGAAAAATGAAGAGAATACGCTGGCTATACAAAAAGATATAAAAATAAACTTGGTTCCGTATTATTCCTGGTATAGAAATTGGTGTTTAGGATGTGATTACATACCTGAAGTGCTTGTTGAGGATTCGAGAAGTGGAGTTCCTGCAATGGAGGTAATGTCTAATGCAGGAAAATCAATTATGCGGTATTATTATCGGTGGTATCCCTCTTCCGAAAACAAACCAGTAATGATTTGTGGAGATACCTTAATTCTTAGAGGTTGGGGTAATGTATATGACATTATTTTAGGCAATGAAATTCAACCTTATGAAGGATTTGCGGTAATACCACTTCAAAATATAGAGGAATTCAAAACAGTAGGCATTGGCTACAATAATGTCGTTTCACTATCCGAAGGAGGAGAAAAACTCTTTCTAACAACTCAGAAATATATTAAGGATATTACATATATTGATAATTATTATCCTGTAATCGCTTACTACCTCACTGAAATAAATCTGAAGACATTAGCGGTAAGCGAGACGAAAAACGTTCCTGGCATATTTGCATCTTCAAATGAAACGGGGAATATTCTTTTCTTGAAAGATTGGCAGTATGGACAAGAGATGGATTATTACTATAACTATGAGCTATGGATTCGTAGCATTGTTTGGGAAGAAAATGAACCTGTTTCCATTATCGATTCAGTAAAAATGACATACTCGTGGGCAACCCTCAAAATTCAGCCTCCTTATCTACTTTCCTTAATATCGAATAATACACTTGTGTTAGAAAAAATGGATATAGAAGCTGATGGTACATTTACACATAGGACAAAAACAGAGATAGGTGATGTATGGGGTGATTTCCTCAGTATAAATGACAAGCAAATTTATCTTTTGATTGATGGTGCATCAATGCTAACAATGAACACAGGGTATAATATACAACCTGAATTAAATATTCTTACTGCTCTACCTTCTTACCCGATGAAATTCAGGATTGGGACAAAAGGAGTTTATCTTATCTGTGGTTATTCAGGGTATTTATTTGTTCCTTTGACTGACTAAGCAAATAAAGTGATTACGAGGCACTCATTGTTTCTAAAGGTGGGGATGATTTTCCATAGTTACGTTTCTCTTTGTATTCATCCATGAGTTTGGTAAACGTTTGGAACAAATAGCGACTATCATGCGGTCCTGGTGATGCTTCGGGATGGTACTGGACACTAAAGACAGGTAATTCTTTATGTGAAAGTCCAGAACAGGTCATATCATTAAGATGCACATGAGAAATCACAACTTTATTTAAATCTAAAGAATCAGGGTCTACCGCAAAACCATGATTCTGAGATGTAATCTCCACCCTTCTATTTTCCATATTCATAACTGGTTGATTAGCACCTCGATGTCCAAATTTAAGTTTAAAGGTTTTGCCGCCTAATGCATGTCCGATAATTTGATGGCCTAAGCAAATCCCCATTATAGGGATGTTTTTCTCAATAAGTTTTTGGACAATCGGATATATATATGTCAAGGCAGAGGGGTCTCCAGGACCATTTGACAATACAACGCCGTCGGGTTGGTAGTTAAGTATCTGTTCAACTGGTGTGGTCGATGGAACAACAACTACAATGCAATTATGGTCTCTTAGCAATCTTAAAATGTTATATTTAACTCCGAAATCCATAACAACAACGCGGTATTTAGGATGTTCAGGTGGTTCCCATTCATAAGGTTGAGTAATTGTTGCTTCTTTTACATAATCACTTCCAGCCATATCAGGGGCATTTTTTGCCTTTTGAATAAGCGAATCTGGATTTAAGTCGACTGTGCTTATAATTGCCTTTTGATTGCCTTTTGTTCTCAATATTCTTGTAATTTTACGTGTATCTACCTGGTCAATAGCAACGACATTATATTTCCTGAAGAATTCTGGTAGTGACATCGTAGCCCGCCATGAACTTGGATTAAAACAGCATTCACGCATTACAAAACCACGTGCAAAAACAGTTCGGGACTCTACATCTTCAGGATTACAACCATAATTTCCTATATGTGTATATGTCATTGTTATTATCTGTCCTGCATAAGAAGGGTCTGTAAGTATCTCTTGATAACCTGTCATACTTGTGTTAAAGACGAGTTCACCTGTGGTTTCACCTTCGCTACCAACCGAACGACCTATAAAAATAGACCCATCTTCGAGAGCAAGAATTGCTTCTTTTTCTAATTTCATATTCTATTGTTTCCTTATCATCGTTTTTTTATATAATAGGTATTAATAAAATTGAGTTATTATAAATAATAAACATTTTTTATTTCGAATTCTATTTTTTGGAATTATTTATATAATATTTTTGTTCAATGCTTGTGTGAACAAAATAAGATTAAAACAAAGGAGTTAAAGTTATCGGATATGAGTCAAAGAAATAGACCTCCAAAAAATTTGGATATCACACTGGAATTAGTCGGCTTTCCAAAAAGCTTGTTAAAAAAAGTCAGAAGATGTTCTAAATTAGTCGAAACGGCTCCCAAGGATATTTCATATCTCTGGTTGCGGGTTTCTGGAGCAGGTATTAGATCGCAAAGAAACAATAGCCAAACATGTGGACTATCATTAGAGGATTGGTTGAATGTTGTTGATGAAGCAGTAGCAGGAGGAGCAACATGGTTAGTACTTACTGTCGATACTCCATTAGATAAAATGAAAGAGGCCGTTGAAATATGTCAATGGGCACAAGACACACATAATCTCAAAGTAGGATTGTTTTTGTGCAGGCAAGAGATTACGGAGAACGAAATTTCTACTCTCAAAAGTCTCAGAAAAGAACTAACACAAATTTTTGTTAAAAAGAAGGTATTTGAAAAATTTAAGAAATTAAAGGATTTGGGGTTTCATTTAGGGATTGCAGACCCTCAGGAATACGGTGATAAACCCAATTGTGAAGGTGCTTCAAAACTTTTATATGTGGATGATACAGGAACTATTTATACATGTGGGTTAGTTGCAGGAAAGAAAGAATATCGCCTGGGCAATATACAT
>JAIWNQ010000236.1 GCA_020216745.1 Candidatus Hydrogenedens sp. | reverse complement strand
GAACGCACGTTTTGTGAAATTGTTGAAGACCCGAACCTCCCTCACCGTGTAGAAGAATCTATTCATAAGGTAAATACAGGGTGCGATGGATGTCCTTCCTTACTCAGGCGATACTTACAAAATAATACGTAGAATAATATATAGGGTAGGTAAACACAATTTTGTTAATTAATTTAGCCTAAGGACTTAACGACCGCCCTAACATCAAGTCCAAGATATTGGATGCTTTTTTCTCTTAATTTTAATGCTTGTTGAATTATTTCATCTCGGACTGGTTCTTCACTATGTAAGCCTGCGATAGATGCAACAAATAGGATATGGGCTAAGTCCTTTGCTTTACCTGGAGCTTTAAATGGTTCTAAGTAATGACATAACGCATGAACTATAATTTCTGGAAACTTCCAACGGTTGGCTAAAAGGGATGAGGCAACTGCGTGGTTAATAGTAAAATATTCCATTTCACGTCTTATTCGTATTTCGGGAAGTGCATCTCGCATAAGCCTTTTATACTCTTCCTGCCCTACGATATATAACACAATGGCTCCTATTTGATGAATCAATGCGGTAGTATATGCAAGGGATGGATTTACCTTCTGACAACTTTTTGCCAATTCTTCTGCAAGTTTAGCACAGAGTTTAGACCTACCACTAATTGGAAGCACAGGATACTCGGAAATAGGTTGGTGTGCTTCTTTCATATGGTTCAACATAATTTGTACGCCATAAGGTCCTAATAATGCTACTGCTGTCCAAATATTACCAATTTTCTTTTCTTCGGCAATGACAGGATTATTTACCCAACGTAGTAAAGCGGTCGCTAATGATGGGTCATCTAAAAAGATGGAGCATAAATCATCCAAATTTGGTTCTGAATCTTCCAAAACCATACTCAAAGCCAGTTCAGCCGTCGGAGGGAACGGAAGATATTCTAAGGTGTCTAAAACAGGTTCTACAAATTTTCTTTCTCTATCTGCTGTTTCTTCTGGAAATTGTAGAACTGATGCTGGTTGCGATTCAGTTACAGACGGTTTTGTTTTTATTATCTTGCTTTCTTTAATTCCTGCACCTGATACAGAACCTTGTGGCATTGACAACGGTATGTTTGTAACATTCTCTTTATGATATTTCTTTATTGTTTCCTCTATCTCACTAACTTTTGCTAATGTCGGTTTTATTCTAAGTTGAGTTAATTGCTCTACTAAAAAAATTGTCTCTTTATCTATAGGGCATGCCATTGCTAAGGTCAAATTTCTTCCTAAACGATCAACGGGAAAAACAAACCTATCTTCACACAATTTTTTGGGAACTAAATCTACAATTTCTTTGTCAATAAATATACGGAGAATGTCTATCTTGGGAACACCTGAAGTACGGGATAGTATTTCAAATAACATTTCTTCTGGCAATTTTGAATTTTGATATAAAATCTTTAATAAATACCCTCCCTGTTTTTTCTGAATATCTAACGCCTCTTCCATATCTTCAGGAGTAACAATTCCTGAACTAATTAACCATTGAGATAAATTTCCAGTAAATTCTCCTGTTGATACACTTTTAGATACACTAAAGCCAGGTTGGCTTGTACTCTCTGGCGTTTGACCATAAAAAACAATATTACCACAACGAACACATTTAAAAGCTTTACCTTGAGCAGAAGTAGGAACCCGCATTCTCTGCCCACACTTACACGTTATTATTTCGTAAGGTTGTTCACTCACCTATTCATTCCCGGTGATGGAATTTTATTTATTTTATATAGTTCATTATACATTATACAACATAGAATATTTAATTTAAACTATTTTATTCAATTTTTAAGTACATATATGATACACTATTGATATAAGAAAACAAAATTTTTGAGAATATTATTGACAAAATATTATATTAATAATAATTATATGATTGACATAACAAAAGGAATGTTCAATGCTTTTAGAAGAATTAGAATCAACCGTAAAAAGAGCTAATGAATTACTCATCCGTCATGATTTTTATCGTGCCAATGAAATAATAAATAATCTTCCATCCGAATTTAATAATTTTATCAATGTCCTTTTACTGAAATCGGAAATAGCGTTAGCCATTGAAAACTGGGATGAAGTATCGACATTAATTAAAGAATTAGAGATATTAATTGCGGACTTTGAAGAGAGGATATCTTGGTTTAATGCCCACTATGATGAAGAGGAACGGAAATATTTCCGTGAATTAATTGCAAATTACAAAAGTCGTTTAGATCAAATTAAAGAAGAGATTGATAAACAAAAAAAGGAGGTTGATGAAAAGGTTATACTACAACAACAAATTAGGGAATTAAAAAGTCAATTAATTCACCTTGAAGAGAAATCGGAAGAAGCGGAGGCAGTACGTAAGGCATTAGCGAAGGAATTAGAACGGTTAAAGGAGCAGGAACAAAAGAAAAATGAAGAGTTGATGAGGGCACAAGAGGAACTTAAAAATCTAAAGAAATCATTGGAGGATAAAGAGCAGGAGGTTCAGAATGCGGCTTTAGAACGTGCACAGCGTGAAAAGACAATAGCATTGATGGAATCAGAATTAAACACTCTTCATCAGAAAGCGGAAGAAACTGCACAATCTCATGCAAACTTGCTTGCAGAGTTAAAACAACTTCAAGAATTAAGCCGAAATAAGGAGGAAGCCTTACAAAAAGCACAAAATCAACTACAAGAACTAAAGGCAACATTAAAATCTCGTGAGGCTGAAATTGCGTCACTGGAAACTGAAAAGAAAGAACGAGAAAAACAGGTTCAATCCTTACAACAAGAATTAGGCAAACTTCATGAACAAGCCAAAGATGCGGAAAAATCTCATGCTGAGCTGCAAGAACAAATAAATGAATTACGTAAGGTAGAGCAGGAAAAATCGAAGGAATTGGAACAAACTCGAGGAGCACTCCAACAACTACAGCAACAATTACAGGAAAAAGAACAGCTGGTTCAAAAATTAGAACAGCAATCATTAGAGAATAAAAAGGAAGCGGAACGACTTCGCGAAGAGATGCGTTTGACCCAATCTCAGGCTAAACAGGCATTGGAAGCGGAACAACAACTTCAAAAGGAAATAGAATTATTACGACAAACAACACATAAAAAAGAAGAGGCTTTGGACACAACACGGGGTGAATTAGAAAAAGTTCAACAAATGTTGGCAGAACGAGAGGCTCTTCTTCAAAACGCTGAAAAACGGAGTATGATGACTGCTGAAAATCTTCAACAGATACAGCAAGAATTGGAACAACTTCGTTCTAAAGCAGACCATTATACAAAAACAGAACAGATGATGGTTCAAGAATTAGAACTTCTTCGACAAGGGGAGCAAGAAAAAACCAATGCGTTGGCAGAAGCACAAAATAAAGTTAAAGAATTACAGGAAGAACTAAGAGTGAGGGAAATTGCTGTTCAGGAATCACAACGAGCTCAGGAACAATATATTGCACAAATTCAGAAATTACAAGAAGAATTAAATGCGGTTCGAGAAAAAGCACATGAGGCAACAAATTCTGAAAATAAAATTGAAGAAGAACTGACGTTATTCCGAAGGAAACTCTCATCAAAGGAAAAAGAATTTGTTGAGTTACAAGACAAATTACAACAGTTATCTGACTCACTGAATGAGAAAGAAAATGCTATTAAAGAGGAAATAAAGAAGCGAACAGAAAAAGAGGCACTCCTTGCAAAACTACAAGAGGAATTAGTTTCTTTACATCAAAAAACACATTCAGCACAGACACATCAGGAAATCCTTGAGCAGGAAATTCAGTCATTAAAAAATAGAGAGAGTGAAAAGAATGTCGAATTAGAAAAGGCAAAGGAACAGCTTAACTCTCTACAACATACCTTATCAGAACGAGAACAAGAAATTGCACGAATTAATGAAGAGAAATTGAAAAAAGAAAAACAATTAGAAGAATTAATGAGTGAGATGGAGGCTCTTCGTGCTCAAACCTCCATGTTGCTAACTTCAAGACAAGCATTACGACAGGAATTAGAACAATTAAAACAACGACAACTTTATTCTACACCTGATATAAACGAAACTCCTTCTAAAATAATGAAACCTGAACCGAGTAGTTTAGAAGATATTCCAGACGCTATACCTGCGGGTATTAGCATCAGTGTACCTATAAAAACAGGTAGAAATACTTTTCTAATTCCCATTATAGGTGTTTTGATAGTAGTTGTTGCTCTTATAGGCGGAATCGGTTTTTATTTCCTTAGAAGTCCCGCAGAAAAAACTATACCTACAACAGAAACAACTACACAAGGAAATACGAATGTTTCTACTACAAAAGATGAACCAGCCCAGCCGACTATTCCCCCATCACCTCCTCAAGAACAAACAAAAGTTGAAGTTAAGGAGGAAGCAAAACCTGCAACTCCTCCAAACGTTGAAAAAGGATTATTGATATTTTCAACAAACATTCCCTTGGGGACTTTGTATTATCAATTAGAAAATGAACCTGACAAAACAAAATGGAAATATTTAGGTGAAGCAAAAGGAAGATTTGAAATCGAATCTCAATGGATTATTCAATTGAGAACAAGTGATGAGTTACTCCCACGGCTTAAGGAAGTGAATCAAGACACATTAAATAAAATTAATACGTTAACACTTGAAATTCTCCCACAACAAGAGGAAATTTGGACATGGTTATCAAACCAAAAATTCTCAGCCATTTATATTGACAATGATGTATATGAAGGGAAATTAAACAAAATAAAAGAGGCATATCCCAATTTGAATATCATTTGCAAAAATATCGTTGAAGATTTACCTGAAGACACACCTTTGCCCGAGCGAACGATTCAATTTCCAGAAAACAGGTCATTAGGACGTATTTTAACACGGCCGTGGGGGCAAACCCAGACAGAGTGGAAACCGTTTACTGATGCCAAGGGGACTATCAGTATACCTAAGAATACAGAAGTTAAACTACAGATGGAAATCGATAGTGTAAAAGAAATACCATGGCTATCGAATCTAAATCCTAATGACCTACAAGCAATATCTATGGTGGGATATGGAGTAAATGATGAAAAAATTGGTTATATTGCTCATTTGACTGGATTAAAGAGTTTGCAACTTGTCCAAACAAGCATTACAGATAATGGCTTTTTGAAACTCAAAAATTTGAGGAATTTAAGGGAGGTAAAACTTTACAGTACTAACATAACAGACAAAGGGTTTGAGGTCTTTGATTCATTTCCACTGATAGAAGATTTATGGATTCAGCAGGCGAAGATTACAAATCTCAGTATTGGTAGAATACGGAATATGAAAAACTTAAAACGGCTACATTTGGCAAATACAGGGATTTCAAATGAAGGGCTCTTACAGTTAAGGTCTGCTCTCCCTAAGTGTGAAATAACTCCACAAGTAGGTGGTTAATTTTATTATTCTTTTACTTCCTTTTTTTTCAACCATCCTTGTGATTGAAATAGCCTATCTAAGACACCATTTACAAATTTTGGAGCATCTTCGCTCCCAAACATACGAGCAAGTTCAATTGCTTCAGAAATGGCTGTTTTAGGGGAAACACACTTCTCTATTCCACCTTCGTATGTTGCAATTCTTACGATAACACGTTCGATATAGCCAACCCTGTCTAATGACCATTTTTCCAGTGCTTCTTTTATAATTTCATCGATCTGTTCTTTGTTATTTAGAACACCTTTAATTATTTTTTCAGCATAGACACGGGCAGTTTTGTTATTTGGGTTATGTTTCCAAAAATATTTAAGTTCCTCTTCTCCTTCAAGCGGATGAAATTCTAAACTGAACAGGAATTGTAGAGCTGCAATTCTTGCTTTTCGCCTCTGTTTTACGATTAGCATGAATTTAACTGCTCCATTAGTGAAACCATTTCAAGGGCTGCTAAAGCGGAATGGGCTCCTTTATTCCCAGCTTTTGTACCTGCTCTTTCGATGGCTTGTTCAATACTATCTGTGGTTAGTACCCCAAAAATTACTGGTATTCCTGTATCTAAAGAGACCTGTCCTATTCCTTTAGTAGTTTCTGCTGCAATGTATTCAAAGTGTGGTGTGCCTCCACGAATAACACAACCCAATGCGATAATCGCATCAAATTTACCTATTTGAGCCATTTTCTTAGTGATTACTGGTATTTCAAATGACCCAGGCACCCAAACGACTGTAATGTCTTCATCAGAAATACCGTGACGTTTTAAGACATCCAGAGCTCCGTCTAACAATTTTTGAACAATAAACTCGTTAAAACGAGATGCTACAATACCAAATTTTTTGTTCTTGGGAATTAAATTACCTTGGATAATCTTAGGCATGTTTATTCTCCTTTTTCATTGATTTGATTATCTTTATTTTCATCATCTATATCTATTGTTTCGTTTTCTTGATATTCCGCAATAATTTGTTTTGCCTGTTCAAAATCCGTATCACGAACAACTACTAACGCATCATCAACCACAGGCCAGACAGAATGAGGGAGGTTTGAGTCTATAAATGCCTCTATCCCATTTTCGTTGAGTAGATTAATAATTAATTCTGCTTCAGTGTCTGTCGTGCACCGAGCGACAACTTTTAAGTCATGTTCTTCATTCATATTTTTTCCTTTTAAGTTTATTTTATTTGTTTTTATAGAATATGTCCTAATTTTTCTTTTTTCGTCATGAGATACTCTTTATTATACTCATTTGGAGGTATTACAAGAGGGACACGTTCAACAACTTTTAAGTTATATCCTTCTAAACCTGCTCTTTTGATTGGGTTATTTGTTATAAGTTTCATTTCTTTTACACCCAAATCTGCTAAAATTTGAGCACCAAGTCCATACTCTCTTGGGTCAGGGTCAAAACCAAGATGTTTATTTGCTTCTACAGTGTCTAAACCTTGGTCTTGCAACGCATACGCTTTAATTTTGTTTGCCAAACCTATTCCACGTCCTTCTTGTCGCATATAAACGATAACCCCTCTCCCCTCTTTTTCAATCATTTTCATTGCTTCTTGCAATTGGCTTCTGCAATCACACCTCAAGGAGCCCAATACATCACCTGTAAAACACTCTGAATGGACTCGCACTAAAACAGGTTCACCTGTTGACACATCACCTTTTACCAGAGCAATATGTTGATATGTATCTATCTTGCTTTCATAAATTATAATCTTAAAGTTTCCGTAAAGAGTCGGTAGTTTTGCTTCAGCGACCCGTTGAATTAATTTTTCGTTAGCACGACGGTATCGGATAATTTGTTCAATTGAGCAAATCTTTAAACCATGCTCTTCCGCAAATCTTTCAAGGTCAGGTAAACGTGCCATCGTACCGTCATCCTTCATAATTTCACAAATTACAGACACAGGGGTCATTCCTGCCATTTTTAACAGGTCAATAGAGCCTTCTGTTTGTCCTGCACGAACAAGGACACCCCCTTCCTTCGCACACAATGGGAAAAGATGTCCTGGTCGAACTAAATCTTCTGCTTTCGTAGATGGGTTTGCTACCAGTCGAATACTATAAGCACGGTCATAAGCACTAATTCCCGTTGTAATACCATGGGCAGAGTCAAACGATATATGAAATGCTGTAGAAAATGGGGATGTGTTATTGGTAGTCATAGGTGGCAAGTCCAATTCTATAAGTCGTTCCCGCAACATAGGGACACAAATCAGCCCTCTCCCGTATTTTGCCATAAAATTGATGGCTTCTGGTGTTACTTTTTCGGCTGCCATAACCAGGTCACCTTCATTCTCACGGTCTTCATCGTCGATAAGAATTATCATTTTTCCTTCTTGTAAGTCTTTGATAATGTCTTCTAAGGGTGATAGCATGTTTATTACCTTTTATATGTTTTATTGTTGTTATATAAAACCATGTTCTTTTAGGAAACTTTCAGAAATGTTCGATTGAGAACGATATGGGGTTAAGAGTTTCTCAATATATTTTCCGATAATATCAGTTTCTAAGTTGACTTTATCACCGGACGATAAAAATTGTAAATTGGTGTTTAATTTTGTTGAAGGGATTATCGCTACTGAGAAAGTATCTTGCAAAAGTTCAACCACTGTTAGACTTATACCATCAACAGCAATTGACCCCTTAGGGATAATATATTTTGTTAAATTCTCAGGAACTTTAAAATACCATAGTGAAAAATCTCCCTGGTCTACAACTTTTTGGACGGTACCAATACCATCTACGTGACCCAGTACAATATGGCCACCAAAACGACTGTTTATACTCATAGCACGTTCTAAATTAACTTTCTTATGGATATAAAGATTAGATAATGTTGTTCTTTTCCTTGTTTCAGGTGAAAGTTGGGCTGAAAATGCTGTGGAAGTATACTCAGTAACGGTAAGACAAACTCCATTTACTGCAATACTTGCACCTATTGACACATCAGAAAGGATTTTCTTCGCTTCAATAGTTATCTTCTCATTTGTTTGTTTTACAATAGTTCCTATTTCTTCAATAATTCCTGTAAACATTTAAGAAACACCTTTTTGTTTTATAACATAAGCCTCAATGCAAATATCTGTGCCTATATGAGTTGTCTTCTCTATTTTTAATTTAATTGATTCATCTACATTTTTAGCAATTCCCTGCCCCATAACAGGGGTAATAGCCTCTGCTCCACCAAAGATATGAGGACAAATAAAGCAATATATTTTGTCTATTATTCCCTCAGAGAATGCTGATGACAACGTTTTCCCTCCACCTTCAATAAGTAACGATGTAATCTCATATTTTCCCAGTTCTTTTATTAATCCTGTAAGTGAAACTAATTTATCTTCTTCATTAGTAATTTTTATAGTTTTATCTGCATTGACATACTCGCGGTTATAGGGAGTAATAATCCAAGTTGGTGCTTTTTTATCTGTAAGAACAAATAAGTTATCCCGCAATCCTTCTTTCGTATCCAAGATAATTCGAATTGGGGATTTATGTTTTACGTCACAAAAACGAACGGTTAATGATGGATTATCCCTAAGAACAGTATGTCCACCAACCAAGATGGCATCGACACTGTTTCTTATTTCATGTGTCTTCTTCAATGATTCTGCACAGCTTATATATTTTGAATCTCCTGTCACTGTGGCAATTTTACCGTCCATTGTCATTGCCCATTTTGCTATAACAAAAGGAACCTTATCAGTTATGTACTTGATATATATCTCATTTAATTTTCGGGCAGATTCTTCTAATATACCTACTTCTACCTCAATTCCTGAACTTTTAAGTAGTTCAATGCCTTTGCCCGCAACAAGAGGATTAGGGTCTTTCATTGCAATAACCACTCTATGAGGACGGGCTTCTACAATACTCGGAGCACATGGAGGTGTCTTACCATAATGATTGCATGGTTCAAGGGTTATATAGAAGGTAGAGTGTTTCGTATCTTCTTTTGCACTATTTAATGCTACAATTTCCGCATGAGCATCCCCTGCTTTTTTATGGTACCCTTCACCAATAATTTTACCATTCTTTACTATAACACAACCTACCATCGGATTTGGAGAGGTAGCTCCTCTTGCTCTTTCCGCAAGTTCTAATGCTTTTTGCATATAGTAATAGTCTTTATTTATCTCTGTTGCTATCATAGATATATACTTCTTTCTTCAATTACCGATTAACGAAAAAGCCCTGATAGGATAAACCTATCAGGGCTTCTGGAAAAAGCCGCAAATGGCCGCTGCAAAGAATTCCCATTGCGACTAATCAGTATTCATTTTTTTAACAACGCTTCTTTCATCCGGACTATACCGTCGGCTTCGGAGTCTCACCGAATCTGCATTTCTGCTCGCGGGCTATCACCGCCGGTCGGGAATTTCACCCTGCCCTGAAGGTTGTATTATTTAATTTTATAAAATTATTCTACCATAAAAGCCCTTAAAACGTCAAGTCCTTTTTTAAAATTTTTTTTAGCACATAGATTAAAAACAGATATATTATTATGAATAATGTTATAATAAAATATATATTATTATATAAAAATATATAA
>JAIWNQ010000293.1 GCA_020216745.1 Candidatus Hydrogenedens sp. | reverse complement strand
CCTGGATTGTTCAGACGCGTCCAAGCCGTTAATGCATTCCCATTCGCATCGACTGTCCGACGGTACACATTATACCCTGCAATGTTATACTCAGGATTTGCATCCCAACCAACTCGGACACTACGTGGCCCACTATACACCCTCGGTTTTACCGGTTTCTGAATATTTCCCGGTTCTAACTCTACTGTAATATTCTCACCACTATTGACCGGCTGAACCATCTTAGGCTTATATTTACGCTTCGTAAATTGTAATAGATAAGGAGGTTGTAATGTCCCTAAATCAGGAAATTCAAAATTACCATTTGCATCTGTTAACACAGGCTCTGTACTTGCCTTATCTGCTATACTAATCTCTACTAATACACCTGGAATAGGCTTCTTGCTTATGCTATTTATTACCTTACCACGTACATTGTACGGCAATTGCTGTCCTTCAGGTTGTCCTTCAACAACTCCTTCGGGTATACCTTCCACTACCCCCTCAGGAACTCCTTCTATAACCCCTTCCGGAATACCTTCAACAACACCTTCGGGGGTACCTTCAACTATCCCTTCGGGTGTGCCTTCCACAACTCCTTCTGGAGTACCTTCGACTACTCCTTCTATTACGCCCTCAGGTGTGCCTTCTGGCACAATTGCACCCGCAAAATCTGTTTTCGCAATATTCGTATAAAGCTGACCACTTGAAAATGTGCGATACAAACCCTGTGTCTGTATTGAACAAGGACCTTCTGCTCCAGAAGGTATACCCACGTTAAATTCTAAAATTAATGGGAATGGCGGCACATATATCCAAACAAACTCTAATGGATTAACTCCATCAGATACTGTACCTGCATCCGGTCCTATTGGAGGCTGATTATTACCTCCTTGATATTGCCATCCCGCTGGCAAAATACATGTCAACCCTAACGCTGTTATTATCTCTTCTATGTTCTTATTAATTGTGATTTTCACAGTTGTGTTACTACCCGGAATATAATAATTATCAACCTCATAAGAAATGACTCCGGGACCACTTACCTCTTGCGAAATAATTAGAGCATCTATAACCCCTTCTGGTTGTCCTTCAACAATACCTTCAGGTATTCCTTCCACTACCCCCTCAGGAACTCCTTCTATAACCCCTTCCGGCATACCTTCAACAACACCTTCGGGGGTACCTTCCACTACCCCTTCGGGTGTGCCTTCCACAACTCCTTCTGGAGGACCTTCGACCGCTCCTTCTATTACGCCCTCAGGTGTCCCTTCTTGCACAATTGCACCTGCAAAATCTGTTGTTGCAATATTCGTATAAAGCTGACCACTTGAAAATGTGCGATACAAACCCTGTGTCTGTATTGAACAAGGACCTTCTGCTCCCGAAGGTATACTCACGTTAAATTCTAAAATTAACGGGAATGACGGAACATATATCCAAACAAACTCTAATGGATTAACTCCATCAGATACTGTTCCCACAGCCGGTGCTATTGGAGGCTGGTTATCACCTCCTTGATATTGCCATCCCGCTGGCAAAACACATGTCAACCCTAACGCATATATCAAACTTCCTGTTTCATTATTAAATGTTACCCTTACTGTTGCATTATTACCTGGTATATAGTTATTCCCGATAACACCTGCCCCTGTCACTTCTTGAGTAATAGTTAACTCATTAACAGTGCATGGTCCTGATGATACCCACAAATCGACAGATACTTCTTCTGTATTTATACCAATACACGAGTACTCAATTGCTGCCGGTTCTTGAGCCATAACAAGTCCCGCAGGTGCATTATCATTACATACTTCTATTATTTCTCCAACCCTCAAACCAGCACCAAGTATTTCTTGTTCTGCCATATCAACATTTAGATTTACAACATCGGGTATTGTAACACATGGCCCACAAGAGATAAGCAAATCAACTATAGTTCCTATCTCCACTGTATTTTCACCCGATGGTATCTGGTCAACCACTGTCCCCGGTGGAAAGTCATTGGTACAAATTCCAATAATTGCACCAACCGATAATGAAGCTTCCTGAATTATTCCAGATGCTTCCTCCACCGGCTTACCAATAACATTTGGTACTGATACATTTTCAATAGAACCTTCTCCTTCACCTTCAACTACTCCCTCTGGAAATCCTTCTGGCACACCCTCAATAGCACCTTCAATAATACCTTCACCCTCAGTGGGTTCACCTTCACCCTCAACTTCTACTGGTTCAGGGTCTAAAATCTTTGGAGCAAGTGGGTCATCAAAACGTGGGGTATGACCATATTTATCATGAATCTGCACCTGAACGAATTTAATATCACCTTTACCCGTCCGCTTAATCTTAAATTTCACTTTTACTAACTCTACTTCACCTGTAATCCCTAAATTCTCATCACTTGCACCTGTAATCCGTGCACTGGTACTTCCTGTCTCCGTTTGATAAACTGCATAATCCCATCTCCAAATATTGGCAGCAGTGACAGGTTTAATCTGTTTTATTTCCGCAAATTCTGGGTCATAGTTCAAAACAAATTCAAAACCTGCGGCATTAGACACCTCATCTGCCACAATCGCTATCCATTTATCACTTCCAGCACTACCTTCTAATGTGCCTCTAAACCAAACTTTAACTCCAACATTCTCTTTTTGTAATGATGCTAACTGTGCCTGTGCTGACATTGACCCCCCATCTGCTAACATTTTCAATCCAGCAATATAATCTCCGGTGGATTTCACATCTGCTTTTATTTTTGGAGGAGTAATACTCTTACCTTCTAACCACCGTAGAATTAAGCTTGAATCTGCACTATCTACTAAACCATCTAAATTTATATCTGCTGACCCTGGAAAACAATTATTGCCTTGCACTTTTTTCACCCAATAGGCTAATACATATCGAGCATCTTGTTCATCAACAATTCCATCGTTGTTCGCATCACCATGAACACATGAACCCGTAACACACAACTGTCCGTCACGAAGAAGTAATTCTTTAATTGGAGATGTCATATCTGAAATTACATCGTATAAACGGACACCATTTCCCCCCCCATCATCTGGGATTAAATGTAAAAGACCACATTCATCAATAAGAGAACGATTAGGTTTCGCAATAATATTAAATAGTATCCCTGAGCCATAAAGACTTTCTGCTTCTACTCCAGCTGCTGCAATACGAACATTAATTTTATTTTCATTCACTATAGCGTTAGCACCCATCATCATGCCTGCTGTAATACCAGATGGCTCTACGGTTATTGACTTAGGGTCTATTATTAGACCACCCGGCAATTCTGAGTCTATCTGAATAGATGTCGCTGAAACATCATACACCGATTTTGAACAAACAGGTATCCGAATTTGCCACTCTTGGGGATTTTGTGGGTCTTTTTCCCATAAATATAAATTTTCTTCCTTATAGGTAACCTTTTCTGGGAAAAATACAGTTAAATACTCACCCTGTACCCAATCAGAAGCATCCGATAAACCAGTATATCTATCTACATCACTCACCGCCTGAATCGCATATTGATACATAACACCAACTTGAATTTGTTCGTCTACATACTCCAGCTCTTTCATATACCCCTCATAAGGTTTCGAGTTCGGATTATTGAGCCTCTCCCATACATTATTAGTTCCTGATTTGCGATAAATGTTATACCCAGCAATATTATACTCTGGATTTGCATCCCATGTTATACGAACACTACGTGGACCGCTAAACACCAATGGCTTAAAAGGTCTTTGTATATTTCCTGGCTCTAACTGAACAGACAAGTCAGCACCACTATCAACCGGCTGAATTGTTTTCGCTTTATATTTCCGTTTCGTAAAATCTAACCGATATGGCGGTTGCAAATCTCCTAAATCTGGAAACTCAAACCGCCCATTTTCATCTGTCAGTACTGGTTCTGTACTTTGTTTCACATCTGCAATACTAATCTCTACTGTCACTCCTGCAATAGGTTTGCCACTAACAGCATTCACTACCTGACCACGAACAGAATTCACCGCTTCTGCCCGCATTGCAAGGGTAAATACTACCGCACTTACCATCAGCAGTATTACACATGCTTTTTGAAAATAAAATTTTCCATTTCCCTGAATCTTACTCATTTTTTTCTCCTTTCCTTAGTTATCTATTCATTTTTACCTTTTTACCGCTAATTAATTGCCTTCTTATAGCATTTTACCATCTTTTTTTGTAAATGTGTAAAAAATTTTATTCCCAAAAAAATTTTTTGTTTTATTACAGCCTATTTAATTTTAAAATAAAAATTACTTAGTGTCAAATTGAAAATATAAATAATAAAATCAGAATCTAAATTCATTACAAATTTTATAATAATGATTAAACTTATATTGCCTTTTCAATTATCCTTTTTAATTAATTCTGATTGTAAAGTGTAAACACTTTTATAGTTTAATAAAAAGTCGGGATAATAATAAAAGTTGGCAGAGAAGAGTCACGTTTCTTTTCTGCCACAAAGAATTATTGATTATCAATCGTTTATTTTGTTTCGCCAGGAACAGGTATAGGTCCTATGGGATAGGGTTTACTCCAGTCTAATTCGTCAGGAACAAGGCTCAGGTCGGAGTTGAGTGCGTCATCCCATGTAAGTTCCTGTCCTGTATATGCAGACATACGTCCCATAATAGCTGTCATTGTGCTTTCCGCCGTTTCTATACCCGTATTAAGGTATGGTGCCTCACCACGAATAGCTTTAATAAGGTCGACGTGCTCCTGAACATAAGGATTCATCGTATCTTTGCCCATATCATTGCACATGCTCTTACCTTTGGTGCCGAACACTTGTTCGAATACGTCATTCTTCGAATTATTCCAATGTCTTGAGAAGCTGAACATGTGAACACCATTAGGATACTCAAAGTCACATTCGAAGTGGTCCCAAAGGTCTCCGTATTTCTCTTCACGTGGTTTCCATGCACGTCCTCCAGAGGCAACGACTTTCACAGGGTGTGTACCCATAATCCAGTTAATAACATCGATATTATGGATATGTTGTTCAACAATATTATCTCCACAAGTCCATATCTGGTTATACCAATTGCGCAAGCGGTATTCTAAATCACTCCAACCAGGTTTGCGTTCGTGGCAAAACGGTAAATCACCATTCCAATAAGCGCGGGCAGCAATAATTTCACCGATGGCACCGTCTTGGATTTTCTTTACCGTTTCACGGTACGCATTACTCGAACGTCTTTGTGTCCCTGTGGCAAAACATAAACCTTTTTCCTTGGCTTTTTGAACAGCCTTCATAAATCGACGAACACCAACAGGGTCTACTGCTATTGGTTTCTCTGTAAAAATATGTTTTCCCGCCTCAACCGCAGCTTCTATATGCTGAGGTCGTGCATACGGAGGTGTGGCATGAATAACGATATCAATATCGGTCTCTAAAATCTTCTTGTATGCATCCAGTCCAACAAAGCAATGGTCATCTTTAATATCGACCTTGCCTTTGTAAGCTCTGCCTTGCATACTCTCTAATTTTTTGCGACAATCTTTTAAGCGGTCTTCAAAGCCATCCGCCAAAGCGATGATTTTAATATTATCGTTACCATCCATGCAGTCTTTAACTGCACCAAAGCCTCTGCCTCCACAACCAATCAGACCAACTTTCAATGTTCCACTATTGGTTTCTCCTGCTTCAATGTTTTTTGAGATAACTGCAAAAGTGGCGATTGCAGCTGCTTTGTTAAACTGTCTGCGTGTAAGTTTGAATTGTTCACTCATAAAAGTATCTCCTTTAATTGAAAATTTTTATTTTAAGGCGAAATGTATATTAAAGTTCCATTTTGGAAATACCCAATAAGTATGTGAAGTTTTATCTATTGTTTGCAAATCATAACTTTCCCTTTCCAAAGGAGAAGAACATTTATGTTTCGATTTAAGTTAAAATATTAGGAAAATGACAACATCAATTTATGTTATCATTCTTTCCCCTAATTCATTAAAACAAGAGACACCGCAAAACGTTTATGAAAAGGTTTGACCACGACATCGTATCTGGGAACATATTAAACTCCCTGTGGAAGCTAACTTGGCCTCTGGTCTTGTTAAATCTAATTAACGGTATCCACGGATTTATTGACCAGGTATTAATAGGTCATTTTGTTCCCGGCAAAAATAACGAGGCTAACGCTGCAGTCGGTGTTTCATGGCAACTATTCATCGTTATCGTTGTCCTAATAGCCTCCATCTCACACGGCATGAATGTGCTAATTGCACGTTATGCAGGCAAACAAGACCGAAAAATGGTTAGCATCGTTTTCTTCGAAGCACTTCTTACAGGAGCATTATTTCTCGTTTTTGTAGTAGCCCCATTAGGTTACTGGCTATCACCGATCCTATTACGATTTATCGGTGTAGAGGACATTGTATACCAACAAGCACTTCCCTACTTACGACTCCTGTTCCTATTCAATTGGACTCTATTTCTTATGATATTAATCACAGGTGCTCTTCAGGCATCTGGCGAACCAAAATTAGCATTAAAACTCAACATACTAAGTGCTGTATTAAATATTATCATCAGCTTCATCTTAATCACAGGATTGGGATTATTCCCATCATTAGGCGTATTTGGGGCAGGCATTGGAACAGTCCTTGCTCCTGCCGTATCCCTCATAGTGGCATTCATACTCATTATTCGAGGCAGAACGCTAATAGAACTCCCACCACGTTGGAAATGGCTACCCGACCCAGAAATACTAAAAGTACTCCTGCGTGTCGGAATACCCACCGGAATTCAGGGAGTCGTATTAAACGTGGCAGGCGTTCTTCTAATAAAATATATAAGCACTCTACCAAATAGCACCGCAGGACAATCCGCATATACTATCTGTTACAATCAATTATTCTCACTGGTGACATGGACATCCTTCGGGTTACGGTCTGCCTGCGCCACCGTAATGGGACAAAACATCGGAGCAGGCGTCCCTGAACGCGGTAAAAAAGCAGTACAGGCTGGGGCATACTTAGGTGCGTTATGGGGTGCAACCATCGGAATCGCATTCACCTTCTTTCCTACATCACTACTGAATATCTTCAATGCTCAATCAGATTTGGTAATTGACTATGGACGTGCACTACTTCAATGTTTAGCCTTCTCTGGCATCTTACTACCCGCAACCTTAGCAATGACAGGTGGAATTCAAGGGGCAGGTGCAACACGAATGCCCATGTTCATCGCACTTATTTCCCAGTTCGGAGTATTATTAGGTACCTGCGAAATATTATATCTACTAAACCTACTAAACACATACCGCGTTTGGAACGTAATACTACTCGCTCATTTTGTCCGTTACATACTAACCCTCTCCATCTTCCGCACAGACGGCTGGACAAAAACAAAAGTAGGAATTTCACCCACATTAAAAACCCAACCATAACATATCCCTTCAAAAAACCAAACTGGCAAAAAACATTTTTGAATCACCACTACATAATATAAAATATAAAAATACCAGACCCAAACTAACAAACACATAATGAATTAAAAAACAAACCACTTTTAGTTTATAATAAAAATCAAAATAGAAAAGAAAAACAAAAACGTCCAGAGTCCCAATCATTGAAAGGATATGGTAGCATGACCCAGGAACAAAAATTCTACCAAGCATTACAGGATGTATTCATCGGCGCCAAAGTCGAAGGACAAGGTGGCTTTGTTAATCTTATGAGAATAAAATCAAATTACTATCAGAAAATTGAAGAGTTAATAAAAGCAGATATAGAAAAGGCATTAGAAAAATACCCATCATTCCGGGAAGAGATCTTTGATAAACTTTACTCATTTTTCAGCAGATACTTTACAGAGAGTGGCTCCATCTATTTCAACTCCACCCCTTTTCATAATAATGTATATGAAAAAGTTTATACGAGTGATAAAGATGTGGTTCTTTTTTGGAAGACACATATGCTTTACTATGTCAAAACCGATAGAATTTTCAGAAGCATTCCAGTGGAATTCGACAACTTAAAGTTTTACTTCGACGCCTCTAATATTGAAAACAAAAAAGCGAATGAACGAAGGAATTTGATTTACAGACTTAAAGAAGTAAAAGATGATAAAACAATAGTTTTTAATGTTTTCTATTCCGAAAGAGGTAGAACAACAAAAGTAGAAGACATTTTAAAGGCACTTAAGAAAAAAGATATAAAGATAGATGAAGAGAATTTAGAGAAGGCTTTTAGGATATTTGAGAAGCAAAGCGAAGTAGATTTTTTCATTAATAAAAACGCCAAAGCATTTTTACAAGAACAGTTTAAACTTTGGAGTTATCAATACTTTTGGGAAGGTGCAGATGAATGGAGTGCAGACAGAGTTAATCAACTACAAATTTTGAAAGATATAGCTTTTAAGGTTATTGATTTTATCTCGCAGTTCGAAGATGAACTGGTAAAGATTTGGAACAAACCGAAGTTTGTTAAAAACTCAAACTATGTAATTACCCTTGATAGAATTTGGTCTCAACCATTCCCCTCTAATAGAGGGGACCAAGGGGTGTTCCCCTCTAATAGAGGGGACCAAGGGGTGTTCCCCTCTAATAGAGGGGATAAAGGGGTATTCCCCTCTAATAGAGGGGACCAAGGGGAGTGTCCCTCTAATAGAGGGGACCAAGGGGAGTGTCCCTCTGATAGAGGGGACCAAGGGGAGTGTCCCTCTAATAGAGGGGATAAAGGGGTATTCCCCTCTAATAGAGGGGACCAAGGGGAGTGTCCCTCTGATAGAGGGGATAAAGGGGTATTCCCCTCTGATAGAGGGGATAAAGGGGTGTTAAAATGGTACCAACTCCCTTATAACTCCGACCTAAAAGAGAGAGCACGCGAACTCAGAAAAGCTGGAAACCTCTCAGAAGTTTTATTCTGGAAGCGAGTTAGGAATAGACAATTTATGAATTTAGACTTTGATAGACAAAAGATCATAGGGAACTATATTGTTGATTTCTTTATAAAGGATATTGGTGTCGTAATTGAAATTGATGGTTCAAGCCATGTTGATAAAGAAGAATATGATAAAGAGAGAGATGAATATCTCAAAAATATTGGATTAAAAGTCATACACATCAAAGATGAAGATGTTAGACATAATTTGGATGGTGTGATGGAGTATTTGAAAGAGGAATTAACCCCTCTGAAAGAGGGAGGCACACCCCTGGCCCCTCTAAAAGAGGGGGAGCACACACCCCTGGCCCCTCTAAAAGAGGGGGAGCACACACCCCTGGCCCCTCTAAAAGAGG
>JAIWNQ010000235.1 GCA_020216745.1 Candidatus Hydrogenedens sp. | reverse complement strand
TGCTATAAATGAGGCATTTCCGCCAGGTGAACCGTTTTGGCCATTATTACCCGGTGCACCGGGATTAGCACTTCCTCCATTGTAGCCATCGCTACCGTTTCCACCTGGGTTGCCATTGGCACATGTGTTACCTCCTCCACCTCCGCCTGTTGGACCTCCAGAACCGGCTGAACCGCCATTACCCCATACGGGTGAGGCAGAGCCACCTGCACCTCCAGAGCCACTTGTACCTGCACTACTCATTCCACCAAAACCGACTGTTCCATTGGCACCGGAAGAACCGTTCTGCCCCGCATAACCTTGAGCACCATTACCACCTGCACTACCGGAGTAAGATACTCCAGGTTGTCCATTTCCAAAATTACCATAGTTTCCCCCGACTCCGCCCGGAGCAGATGGTGCACCAGCACCACCGGAACTTCCACCAGCCCCGCCAGCACCACCTTCACCGCCCGCTCCACCATTACCACCAACACCACCTCCTGCTCTACCCGCAACATCGCCAGATACGCTTACAGGGGAATTCCATGTTATATCTCTTGTTCCTGCTATTACCAATGGATTCGTGCCAAAAACAGTAATAGTTACTCCGCTCGGCACATTAATTGAGCGGAAGTTGAACTTTCCAACTTTGTTACCACCACCTATGTCTAATAATTGTCCTTGTATCTGTGCGGATGAGTTAACCTGATAATAGGGCTGTAAAATATTCGTCCCAGTATAGAAGATAAGCGTATCTCCGGAATTGACTGATAAGTCACCAAGTATGCCACTACTGGAATATATATCTGTGGAAGAGAATGGTGGAAGTTTAAAGTAGTAGTTAGGATAAGTATAATCCTGATTTGAGTTCCCAGCAATATCTGTGCAGGCACTATTTGGAATAGTAACCGTGACAAATATATCTGAACTTCGTGCTACTGTAATACCGAAATTATATGTCGTTCCACTCCCTGAGAAGTTCGTGACCTGAGCAGTACCCGAACCTGCTACAGTCAATTGAATATCGCCTGCGGTAAATCCTATGACTGGTTCGTTGAATGTTGCTGTGAATGTAGCGTAAGTAGTTTCATTCGGTTGAGGCGTATCCGCAGTAATGAGGACTGTCGGCGAGGTAATATCAATTGTGTAGTATTCGCCCGCATTGTAATTCGCATTGCCTGCACCGAAGTTCTGCCCGAGTGCATTCCCAAGCACGCGCCAGTTTGTGTCGTAAATTGTATCGCGGTCAATCAAATCTATACTGATATCGCCCTGTCCTGTTCCACGATTTATAGTTACGGTTCGAGAATTGCCGGAACCCGTCACAGATACAACTGAAGCACCTGAGAACCCGGGACCATCAATAACAAAGTCATCTACTGTGACATTTACTACATCCTCTGTGAATGTAACGATAAACTCTAAAGTCTGTGCATTTGTAGGATTTGGAGAAGATGGATTGCGAGTTATCGATGCCACAAAAGGTGGAGTCGTGTCAATCAACCAGCTGGCGAAAAACTGATACAATGTGTGCCCGCAAAGGTCTCGATAGCCAGTTGTATTCAAATGTATTGGGTCATCTCCATTACTTGCAAGCCCTGCACGGGCAGTTGGGTACTCAATAAAGCCACCGGGGTATGGGATGTAATTCGGCGGGTCACCAGGAATAGGGCTTATATTACTCGCAAATGCTGGGCGATACACCGGTCCCTTATCCCAAAATCCTGGATGACCATGTCTGTATTGTTGTAAACCGAAATTATGGATATATGCAACACGGTTGCGTGTGTTTGCGATATTTCGCTTGCGCCAGCCTAATTCTACAAAGGCGGAATTTAACTCGCTGGGCGAGGGGTTATTTAAGTTAGCCTGCATTAAAATCGCTGCCTGATTCCCTGCCAGTGCTAATTCCCAGATATTGACGAAATCGTAGTCAACAAAACCTACTTTAATATCCGGGCGAAGCGAAAGGATATAATCCACAACAGTTGCCAAATCCTGCTCTATCTCGTCAAAGACATCGTTGTTCGGTCCAGGTTGTGGTTGCATCCCATTTTTCCATTTCCAGAGCAAATCGTTACCCCCTAAACTGAGATGGACGATATCTATTGAGGGATTGTTCATAATGGCGTTGTATAGTGAATATGTTCGGACGGGATTATTATTATCTCGTGGATTAGGCCAATCATCTGCAAAATGCTCAGCCATTGTTCCGCCGATAGCCACTTTGTCACCACGGACTTCCCAATCACCTAATCCGTAATAATTCAGAACATAAGGCCAGATATTATCATTCCAGACTATCTCTGCCCAGCTATCACCCACAATCAAGATACGTGGAGTCCCTGCCTCTGAAACAAAGGCTATCAAAAGGAGATATAAACACATAAAGACAGTTAACCATAAATTGGTCTTTCTAACAATCATCATTCCTTCCTCCTTATAGTTATAAGAACATTTAACATGTTTATATTATATAAAACTTTAGTTATAATTTAAAAATTGTTCGGAACTATATAATGTATATATCTACATAAAAAACAGCTATAAAAGTTGAGATATTTCTAAATTATTTTCAGTATCCAGTCGTAAATCATTTCAGTCCGTAATAAGGATATTAGATATAGAAAGTGTAATAACCCTGCAAAATATACTTCACCTGTGTGTAATGTAGGCTCAATACGAGATGGTATTAATTAGATATTACAGCCGTTATTTTTTAGTTAGTTGGTCAAGATGTTGTAGTGCATATTCAAGAACAACGTCTTTTTTATCGATGCCAAGCTGTTTTAATGTATCGGTGGTTATAGGAACTTTTACAGATGGCACAATACCCCCTACCCCCTGTGCATTTGCCTCTATTTGTATTTGCCCATCTTTATCCAGAGACCGTGCTACAGGGTAGGACAATGTAATTCCGTTAGGCATGCGAACATCTCCACCGGGAACACCCATTGCGCCTCGTGTTGTGCACATACCAATTATGTATACGTTTTTCTGCCTACTTAACACAGAGGCAAAGCCTTCAGCACAACCCGCCGTGCCATAATCAACTAAAACTACAACTGGTCCACGATAATGAAGTGGCAACGGCTTTATCATAATACGGTCACCAGGGCTAATTTTAAATGACTTGTCCTTCTTGCTATAGAAAGCGAGGTCGTGAAAGAACGTTTCCTCTTCGACAAAATAGCCTGCAAATTTAGGTATAAGTTCGGGGTCTCCGCCTGTGTTCCCACGCAAATCAATAATAAGCCCTGGAACACTGTCTCGGATAAATTCGCTAAGTGCTTTCTGGAATGCTTGTGCCGGAAATGGTGTGCCAACACTCGGAGAAAAGAAGAGGATGCGAAAGTAACCATACCCTTCCGAAAGTTTCTTTTTCTGAATCGGGCTATCCATCATACCTACACTCACTTTGTCCCAAACGGGCATCTTTAATGTTGCATAATCATCTTTTTCAGCAGTCATCATTATCGTAAGCGGTTGTGGGTTATCCGGGTTTAAAAAGGTTATCTCCGCCTGCTTGCCTATAGGTGCTCTTCCTAACAATTTACATTTTTCCCATATTTTTCCGTCATTGGTTGCCGGCGGTGTATCTGCCCATAATATTGATGTACCTTCGACAGCCTGCTCTATTGGTTGTTTATTCCACTGGACAATTTCTGCACCTACCTGCATCCCTGATTTCTCTGCTGAACTACCAGGGTTTACATAGTAAACAATATAATGCCCATCATCAGTTCGGGTCATCGCAAACCCATAACCACCACCGATAGCGGTCTCTTTAACTTTTTCATCCATTTCGATACGTACATTTGCATCGGGAATTGAATACATAAATTCACGTAGAGCTAAATAGAACGCATCTCTGTCTTTTTTATCTTTCGCCTGTTCCACTTTCTCTGCATAGGTCTTTCTTAACTGTTCCCATTGGATTGCTTTCCATTCTGTATAAGGGTATTCTCTTTCTATTTGGTCACAGAGTCGGCGGAATGACTTCTTCCACGTTAACAATCGATAATCGCCTTCACCACTCATTAGCAATGGGATTTTTGGCAATGGAATAGGCAATTCAGGGAGTGGAACCGCCACCATTGGCACTTCCAGTTTTGTTAAAGGTATTTTTGCACGGGTGCAACCACTTTCAGTTCCAAGGAAAACAAGAACGAAAATTAAAAATGTCAGGCAGACAGGCTTAAAGATACGTTTCATATTTCAAAACCCAACTTTTTTGTGAGGTGTTAAATTTGTATATTTATTTTATATTATTTTTACCCGATTAAGTTTCATTAATTTTAATTTATTTTAGACATCCAATCAAATCTTCTATATTATGCTACAACATGACAATAAAAAATTGGAGAGTTGGGACAATATAAGTTCCCAATAGATGTAGCGGTTTTTAGGGTTTGCGGTGAATAATAGTTAGATTGCCACGACGTAGATTATGTTGTGAGAACTCATCTTGAATGATTGTTTTCACAAATTGTCCGCTGTGGAATAGGCCTAACACCTTTGGGGATTGGCACACGTAGTATGTATCTTCTGACAACCAATGGGACAAAAATTTTGCTAACCGCTCTGGATGTTCCACACCCTTTGACGTGACAATTCTTATTTGTTTTTCAATCGATGCCAATTCTTTTACACATGCTGGAAATTCATTACAAATAACCTTTGTATTGTTCAACTGAAATTTAGAGATGAGCATTTGTAAAAAACCAACTTTTCTTATTTTCCTTTCGACGAGGATAGCTTTGATTTGCTTGGATATAAGTAAGATAGGTATCGCTGGAAATCCGCTACCTGTGCCGATGTCTAACCAAAATCCCTCTCCATCTATCAACTTCGGAAGTATATACGGTACCAAACTTAAACTATCTTCTATATGATGTATACATTTCTCACTCAGGTCTGTTTTAGACACCAGACCCACCACATCATTCCACTGTTCGAGCAGGTCAAGAAATGTTTTTATATCTTCCTGCCACGTCTGCCAATTTATAGGATATTGAGATAATAATGTTGAGTAAATTTGAATATTCACAATTGCACTTTTACACATCAAAATTTGCTAATGGTTTGCTCTCTATTTTAACATAAAAATGATTATTTTAGTACTTACAAAACGAAAGGGATATATATGAACTTATTATTTTCACGTCGAACACTATTGAAAGGAACTATCATGGGAATGGGAATGTTCGCTACTGGCTCTGCCTTTTCGGCACAGGATAATAAAGTCATAAAGGGTTTTGATGAGACAAATAGCAATACAGACACCACCCGTAAATGGGAACCTGTTTCTGACCGTAAAATTAAGGTTGGTATTGCTGGCTATGGTGTCTGCAAATTTGGGTCTGCTTTCGATTTTCAAAACCATCCTAACGTTGAGATAGTTGCAGTCACAGACTTAATTCCAGAACGATGCGAAGGTCTTGCGAAGGAATGTCGCTGTTCAACCACATATCCATCACTGGAAGAAATGGTAAAAGATAAAAATATAGAGGCGGTTTTTGTCGCAACAGACGCACCAAGTCATGCAAAGCATGCCATCTTATCACTGAAACATGGGAAGCATGTGGCAAGTGCTGTTCCCGCAGTATTCGGCTCGTTAGAAGATGCTCATGAGTTATATGAAACAGTAAAGTCAACAGGATTAAATTACATGCTTATGGAGACCAGTGCCTATCGGAACGATTGTTATGCCATGCGAACCCTATATCAAGCGGGAGCCCTTGGGGAACTGGTCTACTGCGAAGGGGAGTACTACCATTATTTAGACCCACCTATCGATTCGTATAAAGGCTGGCGTATCGGCTTGCCTCCACAATGGTATCCTACGCATTCCAATGCCTATTACATTTGTGTTAGTGGCGGTTATTTTACGGAAGTGTCTTGCCTCGGTATGCCAAGCATTATACCCATGCTAAAAAAGGAGAATAATGTATATCAAAACCCATTCGGCTCAGAAATAGCCCTATTCCGCACTAAGGAAGGTGGTATGGCTCGGATGGCTGTCAGCTGGGACACACCAGGCTTCGAAGGAGAAGTAGGTCGTGTTCGTGGACAGAAAGGGTGCGTTACAGGTACAGAGTATCAAGGGATTACAGACATATCAAAGATTAATATTCAGAAACCACCATTACCACCGTCGGTAAACGCAGGAGGACATGGCGGTTCTCATGGCTACCTAACAGAAGAATTTATCCGTTCCATTCTTGAAAATCGAAAGCCTTACCTTGATATTGCTATGGCACTCAATATCACCGTATCTGGTATCGTGGCTCACCAGTCCGCACTTAAAGACGGCGAATTAATGAAAATCCCCGTATTTCAATAAATATCCGATGCATTAACATTGAATATAAATAAGGTAATTATGGAATAACTATCTATTTTCGGTATTTTTTATGACATTTAAAAACCCCTAATAGACACCCATTTTACCTCCCCAACCAGTACCCATTATGTTAGCGACATATCGATTTGATAAATAAATCAAAAGATTATACGATCTTTTATTTAACTAAATGGAGAGTATATTCATGAAAAGAGTGTTTATTCTGCTTGTTCTTCTGGTTAGTATAAGTTGTGTTTTATATTCACAAACAACTTCTTTACCAGAGGAATTATCTTCGGCTAAAACCTACTTCGAACGTTGGTTTGGTGAAAAGGTATCGAGCCCTTCGGATGTATTCCCAGGCTCGTTGACCATTGGGGAGACACCTGCAAATCACAATCCTGAAGAATGGATACGGGAAATAACAACTGAAAAGGGTAATGATAAAATAACTTGCATTTTGAAGCTAATACATATCAAGACGGGGCTTGTTGTGCGATATAAGGCTGTTCAATATCTTCATTTTCCAGTACTTGAATGGACTGCTTATTACAAAAATGAGAGCAATAAAAAGACCCCTATATTACAAGAGTTAAAAACAATAGATACAGTATTTCCTGAATTCAAAAATCAACAAATAATTCTGCATCGGAACAAAGGGGATAACTGTTCTGCGGATAGTTATGAACCTATTGATGAACCAATGAACCACGGCTCCGAAATTAACCTCGCAAATACAGGTGGACGCCCAACACAAACCACATTTCCCTATTTCAATTTTCAAAAAGACGATGGCGGTCTTATTTTCGTTATCAGTTGGGCAGGGCAATGGTCCTGTCGGTTTTACCGCGATACGGATGGAAGTTTACATATTCAGGGGGGACAGGAACTTACACATTTTAACTTGTACCCTGGAGAAGAAGTTCGCGGACCTATGGTTGTACTGCTATTTTATTCTGGGGACAAGCACCGTGGACAAAACCTATGGAGGCAATGGATGATACATTGTAACCTCCCAAAACAGGATGGGACACCACCTAAAGTACCCATGCTACTTTCATGTAGTGCCACTTCGGTAGAGGAAACATATCAAGAAAATACAGAAAGTCATAAAATGCTCATTCAGAAATATATTGACCGTGGCTTTCAATTAGATTATTGGTGGATTGATGCGGGTTGGTATCCTTGCGACAGGAACTGGCCCAAGACAGGCACATGGGTTATAGATGAAACAAGGTTTCCAGGTGGTTTTAAGCCAATTTTGGATTTTGCACATAGTAGAAATATAAAATTACTTGTATGGTTTGAGCCTGAGCGTGTCCATGCGGGCACATGGCTCACTGAAAATCATCCAGAATGGATATTAGGTGGGGAACAAGGGGGATTATTGAACCTTGGAAATGCTGGGGCAAGAGATTGGCTAACAAACTATATAGACAATTTCCTTACTAAAGAAGGTATTGATTTATACCGACAGGATTTCAATATCGATCCATTAGAATTCTGGCGGAAGAATGATACTCCAGACAGGCAGGGAATCACAGAGATTCAGCATGTGGAAGGATATTTTGCATACTGGGATGACCTGTTGCGTCGTCATCCCAATATGTTAATTGATTCCTGTGCCAGTGGTGGTAGACGTAATGATTTAGAAACTTTACGACGGGCTGTGCCTCTCCTACGAAGTGATTACATTATGGAGCCTATCGGCAATCAATGCCATACATGGGCACTTTCGGAATGGCTTCCCTTCAATGGGACTGGAACATCCAAAACTTCCATTTACGAAGTTATGAGTGTCTTTACTTCCAGTTTTACCGCTTGTTGGAATCAGCGAGATGATACCATAGATTGGGCGATATTAAAGAGGCTGATAGATGACCGATATATCTATGGGGAGTGCTATTATGGTGATTACTACCCATTAACACCATACTCCCTAAAACCCGATACATGGATAGCGTGGCAATTTAATTTACAAAGTAAAGGCAAAGGATTTGTTCAGGTATTCCGCCGAGAACAATCTGAAACAGAAAGTATGCGATTGCCTTTGTATGGTCTGGAATTAGACACTAAATACCACATTGCACCGCCAAGCAGAGAAGGTCAATCTTTAAAACTTACAGGAAAGGAATTAACAGAACATGGAGTCCCTATAACACTCCCTGAAAAGCCTTCCGCAATATGCCTCGTGTACGAAAAAATGAAAGGGTAAAATCCACCAAAAGGCTGTAGAATAAGATTAAGATGAAACTGTGTTACCATTAACGCACAAAGGACATAGAACGTACATGTATAATAAAAGGCGATATGCATATCTCACTTTAAGATAATGAGACATCCCTCCAGTGCAAGAGCACTTAGGCAAAAATGTTTATGAAAAACCTCTCACATAATAAAAAATGGTATAAGAGGGATATTTATATCGTCACGAAGGAATTACTCAAAAACTTTTTCCTCTATTTGGTCAGCATGTGGTGCATCGAGTTCGACATCTCTACTTTTGTTTGTCGCCTCAGGTCGTAAGGCTTCTTTATACCATTCATTTTGAATAATCAGGTCCATAATCTCATTAGTGCCGACCCAAATCATAGAGAGGCGGATGTCACGGACAATTCGTTCTAATGGGTAGATATTCGTATAGCCAATACCGCCCATAACTTGCATACAATTGTTTGCGATAGTCCAAGCAGATTCAGTAACAAATTTTTTAGTTTGTGAAATCATTCGTCGTATTCGTCCTGGATGCACTTTTCCAGAATCGACTGCCCGTGCGGTGCTATACACCATAGCCCGTGAGGCATCAAGGAGCATAACACTGTCTGCCACTTTAAATCCGACCGCTTGAAAATTTGCAATGGGCTGTCCGAATGCTTTTCGTCGTGACGTATACTTTGTAGCAATTTCGATGGCTGGACGTACGGAACCGATAGTCATTGCGGAAGTCCCCAACCGCTCTGGTATCATATTTCGCACAAAGACATCGAATCCGCCATTAATGCCATTCAAGGCAAAACGTTCTGGAACTTTCACTTCGTTAAGAATAAGCCTACCAGCACCTCCACCACGCACGCCCATTAAACCGTAGATGTATTTTGTTTCTACCCCTTTCGTTCTGGGCACCATGAAGCATGTTAGTCGTTCATGGTCTTGTCCATCTGGGTTTGTTACTGCATAAACCATAAACCAATCTGCACCTTCCGCACCTACAATAAACCGTTTTTGTCCTGTAATAACCCAGTCACCACCTACTTTCTTGGCTTTAGTGGTTGCACCGAAGAAATCGGAGCCTCCTCGTGGTTCGGTTAGACATTCTGCGGTACATACTTCACCACGTAGAAGAGGGATAACTATCTCCTTTTTTAATTCATCAGAACCGAAGGCAACTATTGCCTCTGCAACAATATCTCCACCGACACCCCAGAGACACGCCAATGAGTAGCTCGCAACACCTACCTCCTCTGCAACGATAATGTCATCAACCCAGTTTAACCCACGTCCACCATATTCTTTTGGAATCCGTATTCCCAACAGGTTTCGTTTGCCAGCTTCTTTCAAAAATTCACGGGGAAACTGCACTTTATCTGCATCCATATCGAGAATTAATTCACGGGGAACCCATTTTGCAAATTCACGGGCTTCATCACGAAGTTTTATCTGCTCTTCAGTCATCATAAAATCGAACATTTTTATAATCCTTATGTTTGAGGTTCAAATCATGGGTTTGATTTTGCTATCTCCGATATAAAACCTTCAACTGCTGAAAATATTTGTTCTTTTCCAGAACTGTTTAATATTCCGTGTCGTGCACGATTGAACATAAGAAGTTGTTTTTGTTCTGAGCGTATATTTTGGAAGATAATTTGTGCACTGTCAGGATTAACCGTTTGGTCATTGGAACCCTGAATTATAAGGGCTGGAACGGTAATCTGTGGAAGGAGTTCCTCCGTTTGCTCCATCAGTAGCCGAAGTTGTCGCAATCCACCTAACGGATTTTTTTGATAGTTGATGTGTGGATTTTCAGGATGATGGTCAAACAGTTCCCAGCCACCACCACCAAATTTCTTGAGAACGACATTTAAGGTGGATATTGTAGGGACAAGATGAATAGCATAATTCTGCAGTTTAAGTGGGGCTGAGATACTAATTACGCCTGCAATGTGATTTTGTTTATTCGCAATGGCTGATAAGACAAGGCAACCGCCAGCGGAGAACCCGCATAAAAACACCTTTTCACAACAAGCGAGCATACATGCAATACCACGGTTTAAGGCATCATACCATTCTGTCCATGAAGTATTTGCAAGATCTAACGGTGATGTACCATGCCCTTTAAGTCGAACCCCATATACAGAGTAACCACAGCGGTATATATATTCCGCTAATGCACGGACTTCCATAGGTGCTGATAGGTATCCATGGCAAAATACAACACCAACACGTGCACCAGAGACATGCTTGAAAAAAGGTTTTCCTACTTCCGCATCTTTACTCCATTCTGGATGGAAGGCTTTCATATAGTCATCTTCAAATATGTTTACATCAGAATAATATAAGTTTAGGGCACATCTTCTGGATAAAAATAGGTCGGGCACCCACTTAATTTTATTTAGTACCTTTTTATTTTGTGGGAGAACCGACTCACTATTTATAATCCTTAATTTTCGTAATAATCGGTATGGGTCATTGCGATATGCTGTGGTTGATGACGCAAAAACTCGCAATCCTTTTGTTTGTCTTTCACAATACCCATGTTTTTGAAGAAAGTCGATAGTCTTATCCCATGGAGGAAACAATTCACCAGTTAAAATTTTATCGTAAACAGTTTTCAAGTCTTCAGCAATGCTTGATGATGTACTATTTATCGTATGTTCCAAAAGTAAGAGGAAGCGATTTCGAAAACTCTTCCACGTATATTTTAGGGGAAGCAAGGTCTGAATTAACGTAAAAAGAAGGGTTTCAAAATCGGGGGATGTTAAACCCTGAAATTTGCCGAACAATTGTTTAACAGATTCATCTGAGGCATTAAGGAGAAAATTTAGTGGGTATTTTACAAAAATTATCTCTAATAGATGTTTATTGTCAAGCAATGTATTTTCCGTGTCTATCGTCTTTAACGCACCGTATGCTAACTCTTCGTATGATATATCACAAATGCTATCTAAAGGATTGGAATTAAATACGGAAGGGCAAAAATGGGTATTGAAAATATAGATAGATGTTTCTTCCAAATTCTGGTGAATAGTCTTTCCTGAGGTTTCCTCTTTCGGATGTGTGCTCCAGAGAAGGTGGTATTCTTTCTGAATCTCGTCAATAAGTCCTCGAATACTTTTTATTCCGAGATGATACATCAAAGATTGTTCTTTATCCATAAATAAACCATAGGGAAACCACAGGAAATATATGTCCTTTTTTTGTTGGTCTTCAAGCCATTTTTGAGGTTCATCTAAGATTGAGTAAATATCCAGTCCTCTTTGTGCAATGTAATTTCCGAGCGGAGTGTCCAATAATTTTTTAGGAGCAATAATTTTAATTTCCCCTGCTAATTCCTTTGCAAATATGTACGGTATCATAAAAAACTCTGTGATGGAATAATATAAGGGGATAAGGAGCATTCGTCCTGAACGTGAACGATTCGGTGGTTCATACATCAAACAGCGGGTATTAAAATACTGGCTTCCTGTTTGCATTGCCCATGGTTTTAGAGTAAATACAGACCACTGATATTTTTCTGAGTTCTGCCACATCGTTTGCTTATTACCTGCTCAATCTCATCTTTTATTTTTCTTTACTGGCATGACCGACTTCTGACGAATTGTAAATGAGCAAATGTTGTAGATGCTCTGCACTATCCGAATCTACTTCTTCAAATTTGATTCCCATCCCATCGGCTTCAATACGGACAACTGTTCCCTTGATATTCAATGCCTGCTTATCTTGCGTCCCTGTTAGAAATAGATGGATTCTCACAGGTGTATTTTTAGGAAACGTTTTTTCTGTTCGGAACCATAGTCCTTTCATACTTATATTTTCTGTTTGCCCTTCTAACAAGATACCATTCGAGAGACGCACTTCTGCACTCAAGCAAATATGGCATCGGGCATATTCCCTTAAATCCTGCTTCGGTAGTTCCGTTTTCGTCTCACTTATCTTTCGTTTATCTTCATCTCTTTTCTTAAACTTTGACATTTTTAACCTCCTTAATTCGAGGCGATTCTTTTTTATTCACTCTATTCACTCTATCATCATACCACATCTCTTCTCTAATTTCATCGAAATTGTTATGTTTGGTTTTGTAATTTATCATACATTTAATTATAATCATATAATCATTAAATTATCACAAAACATATATATAATAGGGATGCTATTATTTATGATACGGAGAATTATCTTAATCACTGTCATTTCAGTAATTGTAGTAGGTGCTATTACTACATTAACAACGTTAACCATAGATGATTATTACACAGCGACTGCATTACTGGTCATGACACCAGTACCTCTTAATAGCAGAGATTACGTTCCGAGCATTTTATCCGAACGAGATGATATCCCCTACCGTGTTAGTTTTCTAACATTAAATGAAGTACCCACATTCCCTATGCCAGACTATGAACAAATATATACATCTGATGAAATCATAGAAAAGATTCTTTTATTTTTATCTAACAAAGAGGAGTTTAAGGACATAAAATTATCTCGAACCAAAATTCGAAAATCTTTATCTATCAAATCGAAAATATTCTTTCAGGGGACAAATCAAATTCAATATCAGCGAATTATACAATTACAGTTCACTTCCAAAAATCCAGAACTCTCCGCAGAGGTGTGTAACTACTGGGCAGAATTAGGTATGACAAAGATTGAAGAACTCCGTCAGGTACCAATAAAAGATGGTATCGCTTATTTAGAGAAAACCTTAGACGAGAAAAAAGCCGAGTTAGAAGCAAAAAGGAAAGCCATTGAAGAGTTGGAAGCAACCTATCATTTACCAAGTTTGGAATCACGAATTGGTGAATTAGAAAATCAGATTACATCCTTCAGAATTCAGCAAATAAATCTCGCTCTGGAAATTGACCAACTCGAAAAAATGATAAGCATTAACAAAGACAGGCAAGGAACGGACATACCAAGAACCCCCATCCCTGGAAATGAGAATTCTTCTAATGCCGAATCAAATGGATTAGAAGATTTGAAAAAAGAACAACAATTAAAAATAAGTGAAAAAGAAGCCATACAAAAACAAATATCAGAATTAGAAACAGAACTGACTCAATTGCGTAAACTATTTGCTGAGAAGAAACAACAGAAGTTATCCTTGGAAAGTGAACAGATTCAAATAAAACAAATTTATGAAAACCTTAATACTACGTACCAATATGCACTTGCTAATTTAGAAAAATCTCAAAGTGAACTTCGATTTGCCTCTAAGGCATTAACACCTCGCCAAAAAGCAGGACCACCAAGAACATTGTATATTTTATGTATCATGGTGTTAACCGCAATTGCAGTACCAACCATTTACATTAGCGTTCTGGTAGCAAATTATTACTTAAATAAGTTTGAAAAAGAACTTTCTCTACCTACCTAATGTCATACGATATAATAACTTAAATAGACATAACCGCAAATTTCTTTAACCTATATTCATGAGCAACACGTTACATATACGGAAATCTGGCGTTTTGGAAGGGGCTTTTTGGTCCTGGTTAAGCACTGTTGTCAATCTTCTTGCCTTGCTAATTGTCGGAAAACTGTTTGCCATTTCATTAAACAAAGAGGAAGTGGCTGTCTTTTCCTTGTTATTAGTGTGGTCAGATGGATTTGTTCTCTTCTTTGGTTACGGATTACAAGTATCTATTCCAAAACTAATCGGTGGAGCATCGGATGAAACCAAAGGTTATCTTTCAGAAACAATACTTACCTTTTCTATTATTAACGCTATCATTATCTCCCTGATAACATTCCTAATCTGGGGGCTTCTTATGTGGAGTCCACTACGGTCATCCATTTCAAATTCTTCATTACTCTTTTCTTATTTCTGGGTTGTCCCACTGTTATTTGTTGTTGGATTATTACGTGATATTTTACTATCGAATCTCTCAGGCTTTCAGGTATTCGGTAAACGTGCATTAGGGGTTACTATTGCATCTATCTTACAGGTATTATTCTCGGTCATGGTACTCGTAGTCATGCAGGGGAAAATTATCTCGCTCTCCTTCGCTTACATTATAAGTTACCTTTTAACAGTCATCCTTCTTTGGTTCTCATTACCAACACAACATATATTTCATTTAGACACACAACATATTACATCTGCCATAAAGTTCAGTTGGATATTATGGATAAATTCAATATTAAACTATCTTGTGCAACGATTTGATACGGTAATACTTCTTTACTTAACAGGTAGCCCAGCACAAGTAGCACTGTATGAAATGGCAAAACGATTAACACATATCGTCTCACGTATGCTAAACTCATTACTCCTTCCATATCTTCCCCGCATTTCCGAACTCCTTGCAGGAAATCAACAACGGGAAGCAGAACAATTCTTTACTCAAGCCCAAAATGCAATCGCTATACTAAGTTTTGTCGGAATCATGTGTTTTCCATTTGTTCAAAAGATAGTTATATTAGTCCTATTTTCTCGTGAATATTTGCAAATGGATACCATTCTGATCCCTTTACTTGCTGGCATTGTTATTGCAGTATTAACAGGTATTTCCGGACAAACTTTGATAGGATCCAATAGACCATATATTGTTACCATAACGAATATTGGCACAGTGGCTATTAATTTAGGATTAAATTTCTTGCTAATACCTCGATTCGGTATGATAGGCTCTGCCTGGTCTGCTTTAATAAGCTTCCTGTTTTCATACCTCGCACAAACAATATGGGTTAAAAGAACATGCATCCATTTCGAATGGCACAGAATCTTAATTCCTCAACTCGTTTTCGCAGTGTTCCTTATTAGTAACAGTTTTTTTAAAATGCCAATATGGTCAAATTCTTTATTCATTCTCGTTTCAATTATAATTACGTATTACTTTCAATTAATCCCATTCGAGTATTTATACCGAAGATTGAAATCACTTGTAGGACTGAAAACCTAAAAGGAATAGATATCGTTCTAATAAAAAATAAGGAGAAAAAATGGATACAAAATGGTCAATATTACAGTTAGCATTTATGCTGGTTTGTGCAAGTTCCATTGCCCAAGATACCATTAATCCAGCCCAGTTTGTAGGGGAACGCTGGTTCGGGCTATATCTTAACAATAATAAAGTAGGATTTATGCAACAAGCCCTTACTATTGGCGAGGGAGGCTTAGTCTATTTCACGGAAGATGGCACATTTCGCATGAACATGAGTGGAGTCCAACAGGAAATGCAGGTGCATTCTGTAAGGACATACGCCCATAGTGGAGAACTGGTCGCTATCGATTATAAGCTGGTAGATATACTCTCGACCACAGAATTCCATGCCAAAGTGGAAAATAACCAGCTAAAATTAGTCAAAACAATGGCAGGGCAAAACGTAGAACGCTACTTACCTCTACCACAAGAACACCTCAAAGATGCCTTAAAATTTCAACTATGGATGCTTAAAAAACCAAAAGTGGGAGAAGAACTAACAGCCTTTCTATTTGAACCGCTCTATGAACAGGAATTGATTTGCATCTCCACTATTGCAGGAATAGAAGAACGATTCCTAAACGGCGTACCAACAAAGGTATACAAAATTAATACTAAGGTGAATATTCTTAACCTTGAACAAACCTCTTATGTCACGGAAAAAGGGCTCGTTTTAGAAGATATTGCTGGCGAAATCTTTACAATGCGGTTAGAACCCAAAGAGGTGGCAACAGATATCCACTATAGTAATGACGTGCTTGTATCTAACGCTGCTATGATAGACAAGCCCATCGAAAAGCCTCGAGAACGCGAAACATTAAAACTCATCTTAAATGGTCCCTTAAACGACAACCATCTCTTCTGCGACGAACGCCAACAAATCGTTCAGGAAGAAGACCATTTCGTGTTTACAGCCAAAAAAGTAGACCCCAACTCCATACCTAAAATGACTCTGCCTATTCAGGAAGAGGAGGTTAAACGATGGACACAAGCAAGTAGCTTCGTTCAAAGCGACCATCCCGAAATGATTAAAACTGCAACAGAAATTATCAGTGCTACTACTGATGCATGGGAAGCTGTAAAAAAACTATGTTCATGGGTCAAAGATAATATGCGAACTTCCTATTCCGCACAGTTAACAAATGCCCTGGATGTACTAAAACACAGAGAAGGGGATTGTACCGAACACAGTCTATTGTTTGTAGGGCTGGCTCGAGCTATCGGCATTCCAGCACGAGAAGTAGCTGGACTTATTTATGTCGATTATCCTAAACCAGGATTTTACTTCCACCAATGGGCAAAAGTTTGGGTCGGAAAATGGATTGACGTTGACCCAACCTTTAATCAACCTCTGGTTGATGTAACACACATAAAAATAGGGGAAGGGGATATTATTGAGCAAATCAAACTTATACCCCTCGTCGGTAGAATCAAAATATCTACCGTAGATTAAACAATAAACAAAATAAAATTCTAATGGTGTGCAAACCTTCACTACCATTTTATATAACAAATTATAACCACACATAAATCTACTTTCCCCCCTTAAAAAACATCCAGATAATCTCAATATTCGTACAATAAATCTATTAAAAAATAATTTTACATAATTAATTTTTTACGGTATCTTATCATAATACTATTTATAATTGCTTTTAATATGTAATTTAAATTACAATAAAAGATTAAATGTCTAACCTTACAAAAATTTTTAATTATGTATATATTATTTAAATTATTTCATTATTGACTTGACAATTAGAAAATTATTAATTATAATAAATAGTGTTGTATTGTTGTGTTATTCATGTGCCCTGCATGAATAAGTCAAATGAAATCAACTGGGTTTTCAGGGCGAACCCAAGAAGGAGTTATCCTATGCGTAAAAAAGGTTTCACACTCATTGAGCTGTTGGTCGTCATCGCCATTATTGGCATCCTTGCGGCAATTTTATTGCCAGCACTTGCAAGAGCGAGGGAAGCGGCGCGCAGAAGCAGTTGTCAGAACAACCTCAAGCAATGGGGATTGGTTCTTAAGATGTATTGCAACGAAGCGAAAGGAGAACGTTTTCCGCCAATGTGCTTAACAGCGGATGCTCGTGTAGATTGTACTGCTTTCCCATTTCAACCGACAGGTGAAATTGGGATTGTGGCGGCAGGTCCGAATCCAAAGGTTATTTATCCTGAATACTTGACAGACCTGAATATCATGTTCTGCCCATCGGATTCCGCGGAGAAACCAGGATTACAAAATA
>JAIWNQ010000234.1 GCA_020216745.1 Candidatus Hydrogenedens sp. | reverse complement strand
ACCCTGTAACAAATGAGCCAGACACAAACATTCCTTGTGACGATGCGGTTCGAGGAATGTCTATCATTGACTCCAGCTATAACTATGTAGGCTATGTTTTGGATCTATGCGATGCGGATGGCACAGACCCGCTAATTGACATATCCGGATTAGCGACCATAATTGGAGCAAGTGGTGTTACAGGGCTGGGTCCACAACAATTAGTGGAAGCGATGCTCACCATCTTGGGCGCATACTTAGCTGACCCATACAATGGAGCCAGAAAGGTTGATGAAGATATCAGTGTCACACAAGGTTTAGGGAATGGTGGACAATCAACTATATATCGGCTTCGTGAAGGTATTGAACGGTTCCTTATCACGGATATAAATAACCCAGCCGCAACGAATGAAGCCCAGAGTGAAGTCTGGATTATGGCAGATACAATCGCCACTGATACAGGTGCATATAACCATATCCCGGGTGGGTCAAACGTTCTATACATGGATGGACATGTTGAATTCATGAAGTATCAGGAAAATGGTCCAGCACCGGTTAATGGTGCTGTTGCTCGTGTGATAGGCTTAATTTTAGCTTCTACAAATCTGATTTAACACTTCCTTCCTTTCGCTTCTGTAAAGCCCTCGCAAGTCCCCGGTTCAGAAAAGAGCCGGGGACGCCTTTTTGATTTCGGTACTTTAGTGATGTGAAGAAAAAGAGGCAGGCTATAAAACATATTCATTTAATATTGTATTTTTGATGCTTCTTAGCCACGAATATAATAAATGGGAAAAGTCAAATTATTTGATTTATTAAAACATTGTATGAACTTAATTCAGGGCACCGATAAAATTATTCACTGTTCATTTACTTCCTGAACTGTGAATTTCAGGGTCATTACTTTGCCCTCCCGAACAATTTTTACCTCTACGGGGTCTCCAATGAACAAATCCCAGTTAATAAAATCGACATCCAATGGGTCTTCAACCAGTTGCTGGTTTATCTCGGTAATAACATCGCCTGGGCGTAAGCCTGCTTTATAAGCTGGACTTTCTTTTAAGATGCGCGTAACAAATACACCTTTTTTAACTGGAATACCGAGTTCATGGAGGAGTCTCGGGTCAATTGAATCTAACGACTCCGCCTTAAAACCGAACCAAGGGTCCCGACGTTTGCCAAATTTAATCAATTCTTCTGCTACACGTCTTGCTCGGGTTATAGGAATAGCAAAGCTTATTCCCTGATAGCCCCCCGTTTTGGAGATTATCATGGTATTAATACCAATAACGTCGCCTTTACTATTTACTAATGGACCTCCGCTATTACCTGGATTAATCGCTGCATCTGTCTGTATCATGTCTTGATACAATGTATTTCCTGAAATGCTTCGGCTTACTTTGCGGTGAACTGCTGAAACGACACCGACACTAACCGTGGGTCTTGGGTCTTTCATCAAAGAGCCAAAAGGATTACCAATAGCAATAACCCACTCTCCAATATACAAATTTTCTGAATCACCCAATCCTATATAAGGAAAATTATTTCCCTGTGCCTTCAGGACAGCAATATCAGTTCTCGGGTCAGCCCCAATAAATTCGACATTAAGTTTTTCACCACTGGAAAGGGTTACAGAACTTATTTTGGTTGCATTTTCCAAAACATGATAATTTGTAAGAATATATCCATCCGGAGTGAAAATGAACCCACTTCCAATAGAGGTTATCTCTTGTTTCCGTATTGGGAAACCAAACAATTCGAAGAAAGCATCAACTTCATCTCCGGGCTGATATTCAACGACATTGATAGTTACAACTGCTGGTGATGCTTTTTCAACTGCAGTAACGATAGCGGTACGTCTTGAATCGCTTATGCTATCCTGAGAAAAGACTGTAAAAGTAATGAATATTAACAGACAACAAATTAATATTTCAGTCCGTAATAAGCCCTTATAAAGACACATATATTTTTCCTTTTTTATAATTGTAGAAATACATTTCCTTTATTTCGCTGGTATAACTTTCCATTCTAAAATACCTGCAGAGAATTTAGTCTGTAATTGAACTTCAAGGCGAAGTGCCTTTGTTATAACTGGATCAAAGGTAACTTCATTGTATTTATTTCTCTGGTTTTCTCGTGGTGTAGGATTTTTTACAGGAATCCATTGGTCATCCTTTAAATACAAGATTTCCCATGACTTTGGGACACGGCACTCACCAAAACCTGTATCATCAAACCAGAAAACCTTAACTCCTTTTACCGTATATTCCTTATCGAAAATATACTGTATCCATTCCTTCGTGCCTTTATGGTCCCACCATGTAAATCGTGGGATACTGGTATCAGACGATTTTTTCGGCTCAATCATATCATTAAGAGCCTCGTAGCTATCATTTGACCATTTGTGAGATGCTTCCACCACTGCTTTAGTTTCAATGGTAGGAATTGCTACAAGCTCAGCTGTTTCGGGAATCCAAACACGCATATATCCCTTTTGTCGATTTGCCCATGCATAATAAGGAATCAGTTTTAATGTCTGCTCCATCCCATCGGGATTATCAAGCGATTTTACTTTTCCAATCGTCTCGATTGTGACAACACCATCCAAAAGGTTTGGTTCATATTGAGCACTGAAAGAAGCAGTTCGAGGCACATAAGCAAACCGAACCTGATTTGCATTATCAACATCCTCAGCACAGAAAACAACGGGACCACGCTGAATTGCAACTCTGCCACGGTCCGCCTCGACTTTTTCATTTGCATAAACACGTTGAACAACCATAGGCAAAACGAGTGTAATTTCATCGCCTTGTTTCCACTCTTGAGTCAGTTTTATAAATCCCCGTTCTAACACCTGAATGGGGATTGGTGTGCCGTTTATTTTTAACTGTACTTTGTCTAATCCGGGACTCTCCGGGAAAAGATATAAACGTTCAGGATCGTTATTTCCACGATATACCCAATCTGGAATCCGTACTGCCATACAAAACGTTTTAGGTTTATCGGTGTTGATTCGTAATGTTATTTCTCCATCCCATGGGTAGTTTGTCAGCTGTTCCAATTGAACGATGTCAGTCCCTGATTTGTTATCTACCAAAGCAAACTTATTGTCCTTAAAATTCAAGGACACCTTAGACGGCATGTAATGTAGGACATAGAGAGTGTCTTTTTCAAAACTATATGCATAACCACCAACAGTAGGGATAAACCGAACAACATTGGTTGGACAGCAAGCACACTTTTGCCATGGTGGTCTTTGGTCAACACCCTCCAGTCGATTGCAATAGAAAATAGTCTTGGCATCTAACGACAATCCTGAAAGTGGTGTATTATATAAAGCACGTTCAATAATATCTACATATTTTGCATCACGATGGAGTAGAAACATCCGTTGAGCCCAAAATACAAGTCCTATAGAGGCACAGGTCTCACAGTAAGCAGTATCATTAGGCAGGAAATATGGATTACTAAAACCTTCAACACGAAGCAACGAATCACCAATGCCAGCGGTAATGTACATCTTTCGCTCTGTTAGGTCATACCATAATCGGTCAAGGGCATTGGAATACCGTACGTCCCCAGTTTTAGCGACAAGGTCTGTAACTCCTGAATACAAATACATCGCACGAACCGCATGCCCCAACATTTCATCCTGCTCAATAATTGGCTTATGGTCTTGACACACCGAATCCCATCTCCCATGGGGCTTATCTTTATACGGCTTGCCACGTTGCTCGATGAACCACTTTGCCAACTCTGCATATTTCGAATTTCCAGTAAATTCAGAAAGTTTGAACAAAGCCAATTCAATCTCCTCATGTTGTGGGACTTCTTCAACCTTACCTGTACCGAAGGTGTCAACAATATGGTCTGCAAATTTTATTGCTACATCTAATAATTTTCTCTTTCCTGTTGCTTGTGCATAAGCGATCGCAGACTCAATTAAATGCCCAGCACAATATGTTTCATGCTCCGCATCATTTGTCCAACGTTCATTCGGTTTAACCAACGTAAAATAAGTATTGAGATAGCCATCTGGCTGTTGTGCACCTGCTATTAAATCGATAATTTCATCGATTTTCTGTTCAACTACTGGGTCTTTATGCAAAGCAAGCCAATATGCCGAACCTTCAATAACTTTATATACATCCGAATCCTCAAAACACGCTCCTATGTGTTTCCCTTCTTTCTTTCCAGCAGTAACACGGAAGTTATCTATCTTCTTTTCAAGTTCACAATACTCGATATTATGTGGCAAGAATATTTTTCCAACTCGGTTAATCCAATGTTCCCAAAAGCCATCCTGTATCTCTACCTCAGTAAAAGGCACAGGCGATACAGGATAGATAGGTGGTAATGTTACAACGGTATTAAAAAGATACAACGGGCTAATACTTAATAAGATGAGAGTCATAGTCTTATTCCTTCTTTACATTGTTTTTATACCATTTATAATTTGAGTCTATTTGCTGTAATTTGTATACTACTAAAACGATTTTATTAATCACAATCTTAATAGTTAGGGAGAAATAAATCTATTTTATGGTGATACCTGCGGAAAAGAAAAAATTAACTGGATGGGGCAGATATGCTTATCAAGAAAGCTACGTTTTCCGCCCCGAACAATGGAGAGCAATGAATGCGATATTAAAGGATATGCGCATTCCAGACATTCTTGCACGCGGTTTAGGTCGAAGTTATGGAGACACTGCCATGAACGAAGGCGGTGCTATTATGAATATGTTGCGTCTGAACCGCTTTTTAAGCTGGCAAGAAGAAGAAGGCATTTTAGAATGTGAGGCTGGTGTTTCCCTGAGAGAGATACTTGATGTGTTTTTACCGCGTGGTTGGATGCCACACGTATGTCCAGGCACAAAGTTTGTAACGGTTGGTGGTGCTATTGCCAACGATATCCACGGTAAAAATCATCACGAAGAAGGAAGCTTCGGCAATCATGTTATATCCTTCGAGTTGCTGAGTGCCGATGGAAATATTTTGCAATGTAGTCGCACCGAAAACGCAGATTTATTCTGGGCAACGATTGGCGGAATTGGCTTAACAGGGATAATTCGAACAGCGAAAATACGGCTAAAAAAGGTTAAAACTGCATACTTCCATGTAGATTATTATCAAGCCAAGAATTTAGATGACCTGCTGGATAAGATGAAAGAGTATGATAAAAAATATCCTTATACCGTAGCATGGCTCGATTGCCTTGCCCAGAAAGAAAATATGGGACGAGGAGTACTCATGGGTGGAAAAATAGCGGAGGTAGAAGATTTACCGCCACGGTGGAGAAACTCACCGTTAATTCAGAAAAAAAAGATGGACATAACTGTGCCATGGGATGCTCCTACATGGATTTTAAGTCAGAGAACCGTAGGTATCTTTAATTCTTGGTATTATGATTTGAATAAAACAAGATATGAAATTGTGCCTCTCGAAAAATTTTTCTTCCCGTTAGACCGCATTCTTGAATGGAATCGCATGTATGGCAAAACAGGGTTTATCCAGTATCAAGTAGTATTTCCAGGAGATGAAGTGAAGGGCTTAAAAGTTTTGTTAGAACAATTAGTATCTTCACAGAGGTCTTCATTTATGACCGTGTTAAAACGGTTCGGTGCAGGAAACGAAGGTTTATTATCGTTCCCAACCGAGGGGTACACCCTTGCCTTAGATATCCCAAATCATGCAGGTCTTGCCTGCTTTGTAGAGGATTTAAACTGTATAACATTGCGATATGGTGGTAGATTATACTTGGCAAAAGACCAACTTATGAACGAATCGATGTTCAAAGAGACATATCCACGCTGGGAAGAGTTCACAAAAATCAAGGAGAAAATTGACCCGAATATCCATTATTCATCAACAATGGCACGGCGCCTTGGAATCGTTCAAGCACGGAGGAGAGCACCGATATGTTAAATACTGATGAAAAAAGACCCACTTCAAAATCCGTTCTTATTTTAGGGAGCGTTTCCGCAGTAGGAAGAGCAATCGCACATCAATTTGCACAGAATGGATATTCGCTAATTCTTGCGGATATCGAGGTGGAAGAAAATGAACGCATCGCACAAGATATTCGCATCCGATATGGGGTATTTTGTCAAACCTTATTTTTTGATGCAAGCGATTTTGAAATACATCCTGCTTTTTTAGAAAAGGTAACAGAAAAAATTTGCAGTTTGCCAGAGGGATTGGTTATTTGCTTCGGATATATGCCCACTCAGGAAGAAGCACAAAAAGATTTCAAACTTATTAAAAAAGCGATTGACATTAATTATACAGGTGCAGTGTCGATACTGGAGAGGGTTATCTCTCAGTTTGAAGAAAGAAACTATGGTTTTGCTATCGTCATTTCCTCTGTTGCGGGCGACCGCGGACGAAAAAGCAATTACATCTACGGTTCTACAAAAGGTGCTTTGACCCGTTATCTGGAAGGGCTACAACATCGCCTTAGTCCTAAAAATATACAGATACTTATCGTAAAGCCTGGTTTTATGGACACCGCAATGACATACGGTCTTAATCTACCTGAACGACTCATAGCCACTCCAGAGGAAGCAGGCAAAATTATCTTCTCTGCATGGAGACGAAAAAAGCAAGTAGTGTATGTAAAATGGTTTTGGCGGTATATCATGTTAATAATACAGCATCTACCAAGATTTATTTTCTATAGGACGCAGTTATAAGTGAAAATACGAGTTATTTTATTAAAGGTTGGGAGAAAATAAATGTTTCTTGTCTCATTAATCAAAACGTTGCGGGTATATCAATGGACCAAAAATTTCCTTGTTTTTGCCGCATTAATTTTTGCAGGTGAACTGCTTAATCTTTCATCTTTAATATACTCATTCATTGCCTTCCTCTCATTCTGTTTTGCAGCAAGTTCTGCCTATATTTTGAATGATATTATCGATATAGAGAAAGACCGACTCCATCCAGAAAAATCGCAACGTCCTATCCCCAGTGGAGAAATTAGTATCCCAACTGCGGTATTCCTGACTATATCCCTTGCAATATTATCTTTGGCTTTAGGTGAACTATTAGGACTACGTTTCATCTTTATCCTTTTGGTTTATGTTTTCTTAACTGTAAGTTATTCTCTCATCTGGAAAAAATTTTTCTTAGTTGATGTGCTTGTGTTAGCCTTAGGTTTTGTGACGAGGGCTGTTGCTGGGGCTGTAGCCATCAACGTGGTATTCTCAAATTGGTTGATTGTGTGCACCTTATTTCTGGCACTATTTTTAGGTTTGGGTAAAAGGCGTAGCGAATTACTATTACTAAAAGATGATGCGGAGAATCACCGTTCCGTGCTGGTTTATTACACCATAGAATATTTAGACCAATTGCTATTGATTGTCTCAGGAGGGGCTTTAATAACATTTACCATTTATACCTGTTCACCAGAGGTTATTCAACGCTTACATACAGACCGTCTTTATCTAACTCTGCCCTTTGTAATTTATGGTTTGTTCCGCTACCTCTATTTAGTCCGCTACCATGGTGAAGGTTCTGACCCGAGCAACGTATTAATTTCAGACAAACCTATTATCCTCTGTGTCCTACTATGGGCTCTCACGAATGTTGGCATTATATACAGCAGTAAAATACTATCTTTCCTGAACTTTTAATATGCGTCATAGGAGAGTTTTTAATGAATATAGGGCGGATTGATTTTCAAAAGTTAAGTAAACGTGTGATGGCAGTCGTTTTAGGTGGGGGTAGAGGCACGAGATTATATCCGCTAACCAAACTACGCTCCAAACCCGCTGTCCCTTTGTGTGGCAGGTATCGGCTTGTGGATATTCCACTCAGCAATTGCATCAATTCAGGGTTTATGCGTATTGTCGTTTTGACACAATTCAACAGCCATTCCTTAAACAGGCACATTATGAATTCATATCATTTTGATGCATTTCATCAGGGAAGTGTAACAATCCTTGCAGCAGAGCAAACCAATGAAACAGGCGATTGGTTTCAAGGAACAGCCGACGCTGTCCGTAAACATATACTTCATATTTATGACCCCGAAATACAATACTACTTAATATTATCGGGAGACCAGTTGTATCGTATGGATTATCGGGAACTTATCCGAACACACATCCAGAAAGAAGCCGATATCACCGTTTCTGCACTTCCCGTAGGACAGGATTCGGCATCGCAATTTGGAATTATGCAGGTAGATTTGGATGGGAAAATTAAACGGTTTGTCGAAAAACCGAAGGAAAGCAACATATTAGAGCAATTAATAACACCCCCTTCCCTTTTTGATGAATTCGGTATATCCGCAGAAGGAAAACCATATCTCGCTTCAATGGGTGTTTATGTTTTTAATGCGGATGTGTTAATTCGATTATTAAAGGAACATTTAGAGTGGATTGATTTTGGCAAACAATTGATACCAGGAGCCCTCAATCTACATCGCGTTTATGCTCATATGTTTGATGGGTTCTGGGAAGACATTGGAACAGTGCGTTCATATTATGATGTCAGTATTGCGATGACACGAGATAACCCACCCTTTGAATTTCACGATCCCGACCAGCCTATCTATACACATCGCCGTGCCCTACCTGGAGCAAGAATTATCCGCTCTGAGGTTGACCATGCGATTATCTGTTCAGGGGCTCGGATTGAAACAGCAAAGATAATGAACTCTATTATCGGCATCCGCAGTGTTATCCGAAAAGACACTCTTGTCGACCATAGCATTATTTGCGGTGCCGATTCTTTTGAAATGGGTAATATTCGTCATCCCTCAGGCATCCCGATGGGTATCGGCGACGGAAGTGTAATTAAAAAAGCCATTATTGACCATAATGCCCGCATCGGAAAAAATGTGTTCATTTGTGGAAGTGATGAGTTAAAAGACCATGAAGGGGACGGATATTCGATACGGGATGGCATCGTTGTTGTCCACAAAAATGCTGTTATTTCAGATGGTACACAAATAGGAAAGGTATAAATGAGCAACACATCTACAGATACCGAACCTATCCACAACGAATTCCGCTGGTATGAGGGGCTGGCAATTTGCCTTTCTATGATAGGGGTGCAATTATGTAGTGAGGTTATCAATCAATGGGGACTATATTTCTATTCACCTTCTGGCGGAGTGGGTAGAATGGTCTATGTATCCATTGGATTGGTTGGATATATTTTTATCATTGGCACATTTTGGGATGCATTTAGCAGTCCCGTAGTTGGTGCATTGTCAGACAAGACACCAACCCGACCTGGACGTTGGCGAATTATCCCCATATACGGACGTCGACGTCCATACATTTTCTCAGGTGCCCTCCTCATGATATTTACCATGATAGGGTTCTGGTATCCACCAATAAATCATACCTCCATTATAAATTTTATCTATGGCACCGTTCTTCTGTGTGCCCACTGGACCCTTTTCTCGGTCGCAGTTATTCCCCTGAACGCTTTGGGTCCAGAGATTGCTCGCTCCGAATCAGCACGGGTTGCACTCGGAACATGGACTGCAATAGGCATGATTGTAGGATTAGCAATGGCAAACGCATTGCCAGGTATCTTAATCTCCAAATTAGACCCTGCCCGTGTTGAAAACCACCTCGAAATAATCACAGAAAACCAGACCCATTCAGACACGACCGAACAAGAAATTCGTACCTGGCTAATCTCATGGGAAATTCCTGAAAACGATTTAGGCAACCAACTATCATCTTGTTTGATAAAGAACGATTCTACAGACAGAAGAAATCAAAACCTTTACTCTCTACAAGGTGTATTGTTTGAACAACTTCAAGGAAAAAGTATCCAGAAGGCAGTCGATACCATCCTCAAAAAATCCGAAATTTCATCCTATCAAAGACTACCACGGAAAGCCTTTTTAGCCATTCAGGTCTCATCTAATAACCCACCAGAGGCTGTATTAAATCGAATGCATAAGGAAATATGTTCTTTTCTACTTCCTCATATTTCCCAGTTTATAGAGGCATCCCTTGAAGCAGAAAATTACAAAATATATATTCACACCGAACTATTG
>JAIWNQ010000233.1 GCA_020216745.1 Candidatus Hydrogenedens sp. | reverse complement strand
GAACCTATAAAATCAGCAGACCTGAAAACCCCTTCATTACAAAACAAAGACATATCACTTCAAGGGGAGAGTTTAATCATCACGGATGAAAAACCTATTTCCGAGTTAGACTATGAAACAATAAAAGCGGAAGTACTCAAACTATGTGTTCAAAAAAATGTTTTGTGTTCCGATACTGGTATTGAAAATACTTGCACTATCATTATCTCTAAAGCATTAGCCAATAATCTTGCAATTGCAGAAATCCAAAATTCTATTGCAGGAAGTATCATAAAAAATACACATTGGATTAGCGAAAGTTATTCTCCCACTGGGTATCGGCGGGTTGCTACAGTATTCGCCATCATATCATTTATCTTGTTCATGTTGCCTGTAATATGTATACGGGAACGATATGACTCCACAGCGGTGCAAAGTGAACCATTACCTTGGGGACAAGGATTGAAAGATGCTTTACGGAACAAACCATTCATGATTTACGCATGGTCATTTTTCTTGTTTACTATCGGATTTCTGGCGGTTCAACGTGTACTACCCTATTGGGCGGAACTGGGTTTGGACGGTGATGAAAGCACAATCACATTCCTGCTGATACCATTCATTCTTGTGGCTATCGTATCATACGCAGTCATACCAATAGCAGCAAAATATATGCACATGAAATGGCTTATGTTTATCGCATTAGGAATAATCGCGTCAGGAATGCCATTTTTATATCTCATCGGCAAACTAAATGTTGACTTTACAGTACGGACAATCTTAGGTATGGTATTGTTCGGGTATTGTGGAATAGGTCAGGCAATTATTTATGTAATGATGATACCTATGTTAGGCGATATCATCGATTACGATGAGCAATTTTCAGGGGAACGACGTGAGGCTGTGTATAATGGACTTAGTGCGTTCATTTGGAAAGCATCCATGGCTGGGTCTATCTGGCTTGCTTCGCAATCCATGAGTTATTGGGGAAATTCGATACAGCAGTACACAGGCGTCTTGTTGGTCGGACCTTTCGCTGGACTATTCGGACTGCTTGGCATGATTCTCATTTCTTTTTATCCTTCTCATTGGCGGAATACTAAGTGATAGCGAAACAAATATTGCATACCTAAATAGTTAAAACCATAAAATAAGAAGGTAATACATTTCCTACGCGTGTGGATGTGCTCTTTGATAGACTTCGCGGAGATGTTCAATGCTAACATGGGTATAGATTTGTGTAGTCGACAATTGCTCATGACCCAATATTTCCTGCACAACTCGTAGGTCTGCTCCTCCGTTTAACATGTGTGTCGCAAAACTATGCCGTAATGTATGAGGTGAAACATCATCTCGCCACGGCAGTGCCTGTCTCGAATACTTCTCAACAATCCGTTGGATACTGCGTGTTGTCAGGGGTCCACCTCTGGCGTTAACAAAAACGATATTATGTGTCGGGTTACCTAACTCTTTACGGATAAATAAATATTTTGTCAGGAACTGGATAGCATAAGAACCTAACGGAACGAGTCGTTCTTTACGACGTTTCCCCAACACACGAATCAACCCACTTTGAAAATCAATAGAAGACAAGGTTAACATTGCAGACTCTTTGGCTCGCATTCCTGTCGAGTATAAAACCTCTAATAATGCACGGTCACGAATAGAAATTGGGTCGTCCCCATCCACTGCCTCAAGCAATCTCATCACTTCTTCAACTGTAAGTACCGCTGGTAGGTCTCTTCGCTGTTTCGGTGTCCTTAAACTTAACACTGGATTTTTCTGAAGTAGTCCCTGTCGAATGAAAAAACGATAAACCGTTTTTAATGCAGATAATTTCCGTGATGCTGTTTTCGTTGAACTGCCAGAACTCTGAACGTGTGCTAAAAAACTACGAATATCATTTTTTGTTACATCTTTAAGCAGGTCAAGGCTTGCCACAATACGTTGTTTCCGAGTTTCTTCCGCTTCCAAGGTAAATGCCTGATATCGGTTTAATATAAAATCACAAAAGTGTTCAAGGTCACATTCGTATGCCCGTATCGTATGCTCGGATAAACCCCTTTCTACTCGGAGATGTTCAAAGAAGATTTCAAGTGATGAGTCAATCATACCTTATAATACAATTTAAATCCCAACAAAACTAAATTTCATTAATATCGTCTTCTTCAACCTCTACCTGATGTTTACAATCAGGGTTAGGGCATACCTGTAATTTCTTGCCACCTCTCTTCTTTTGCAAAAGAGTCCATGGATAATTACACTTCGGGCATGGGGTATGTTTTTGAATATCACCATTAAGAATTACATTACAATCAGGATATTTAGAACAACCTAAAAATCTACCACGTCGGCTCATCCGATATTGTAATTTTCCATCACAGCCTTTTCGCGGACACGGTATATCCAAATCCATCGGTTTTGTAAAACGGCACTTAGGATAATTCTCACAGCCATAGAATTCTTCATTGTTTTTTGAAGATTTACGGATAACCAGATTTGCTCCACATTTTGGGCACGTTTCATCGGTTTTAACAGGCTCCTGAGATACGATCTGAACAAGTTCTCCTTGCTCATTAAACGTAAACATCGCCCTGCAGTCTGGATAACCCGTGCATAATAAAATCGAGCCCGACTTGTTGTACCGCAGAGATAACGGCTTTCCACACACAGGACAATCTCTGTCTGTCTTCCGTGTTAGTACTTTTGGTAATGACTTTATGAATTTACATTCTGGGTAATTAGGGCATGCAAGAAAAAAACCATACCTGCCTTCACGAACTTCAAGTACAGTTCCACATTTTTCACAAAGGATGTCTTTACCGAAAATTTCGCGGACAATATTCTTTTGTGCTTCTGTTAAATCACTTTGAAACGCTTTATAAAATTGTTCAAGCAATTGGTGCCATTCAAGTTGGCCCTCTTCAATCTCATCTAATTCTTCCTCCATTTTCGCTGTAAAACCGTAATCAAGGATGTCAGGGAATAACTGCACCAGCAGTCGGTTTACCTCTTCTCCTAACGGAGTAGGTTTAAGTCTGCCCTTTTCCCGCACCACATAGCCACGGTCGCGAATGGTTTTCAATGTCGGGGCATACGTGCTCGGTCTGCCAATCCCTTTCTCTTCCAAAGCACGGATAAGGCTGGCTTCAGTGTATCGTGCTGGTGGTTTCGTAAAATGTTGTATACCATTAAAATCCTTACCCTGTAAACTATCGTTAACCGCTAACAGTGGTAACTGCTGTTTCCCATTATCCTCATCACCATTCGTATCATCTCGTTCCTCATCGTAAACTGTGGTAAAACCAGAAAAAATAGGCGTCGTGTCTGTTGCACGAAAGATATATTTTTTATCAGCCCCATCAATTTCTACAGTTCTTTGTTTATAAATAGCGGGTGGCATTTGAGAAGCAAGGAACCTTTGCCAAATTAAGTTATAAAGTTTATACTGGTCTTCCGATAAGTAAGGCTTTACCTGTTCTGGCAACCTAAATGCAGACGTAGGACGGATGGCTTCATGTGCATCCTGAGCCCCTTTCTTGGAACGATAATAATTAGGCTTCTCGGGCAGATAATCTACACCATATTTTTGTTCAATTACCGCACGGACTTCGGCAATGGCTTCCGATTCTATTCGTAATGAATCTGTCCTCATATATGTAATTAATCCAATCGCACCTTCTTCGCCTAACTCAACCCCTTCATACAAATCCTGTGCAAGTCGCATCGTATATTCTGGGGCAAATCGAAGTTTCCGTGATGCTTCCTGCTGAAGTGTACTGGTAATAAATGGAGGCAAGGGATTTTTTCGCACCTCCTTCTCCTCAATGTTATCAACTCGGAATGTGCCTACTTCTCTTACATGCGAAAGGACAGTTTCGGTTTCCTGCTCATTATTTAACTCTGGTTCTTTGTCGTCTACTTTAATTAATTTTGCTGTAAATGTTTCGTTTTCACCCTTTACAAATGTGCCTTCAATAGTCCAGTATTCCTTTACAACAAAATTGCGTATTTCCTCCTCACGTTCACAAACCAATCGCACCGCTACGGATTGGACACGACCTGCACTTAACCCCTTACGCACAGACCACTGCACCAATGGGCTCAATTTATAACCAACCAGACGGTCTAAAATTCGCCTCGCCTGTTGGGCATAGACAAGGTTCATATCGATGCTACGTGGATGACTCACTGCTTCTTTAATCGCCTTTTCTGTGATTGCATTAAATGTAATTCGTTCCACAGGTTTCTTTACTGGACGAAGCACCTCAGAAATATGCCAGCCAATGGCTTCTCCCTCACGGTCAGGGTCAGAGGCTATAATAATTTTTTCCGATTTCTCCGCTTCCTTTTTAAGTTGACTTACTATCTTCTTTGACTTCGGCAAAATTGTATATTCAGGAACAAAATTGTCTTTAATATTAACTCCTAACCGCTCCTGAGGTAGGTCACGTATATGCCCAAAACTGGACACAACATGGTAATCCTTACCTAAATATTTATTTATCGTTCTGGCTTTTGCTGGGGATTCCACAACTACTAAATATTTACTCATACTTCTTGGCTCCGTTTTTCCTTTCTAAATATACCATAATTTACCTTTTTTGTGTCATTTAAGACCTTTTTTACAAAAAACATATCTATTAAACAAATTTACTAACACATTTATTACCTGCACACTCTGCGAAATTAATCTATAAGCCGAGACACTACATAGTGTCCTGTTGCATTCCCAGTTCAAACAAAAACAGTTTCATCACCAAGTGCCACACCGATAATCATTTTCATCTCTTCGTATGTATATCGTGGACCTAACGCTATTTGAATCACATTAATCAATACTTCCAAATTTACTTTACCACGAGATTGTTCTAACCACTCAAGCAATAATATGCGGTCGATAGGTGTTATCATCTGAAAATAATGTAACCGTTGAAGGGCGGTATAGGCTTCATCAGATAACTTTAATCGGTCCTGTTCAGGGATGTAAAAACTGGTATGGGAAAGCTTAGGAAATTTCGACCTTAACGACCTCTTTGATACTTCCTGCTTTTTCCATACCCGATTTAATGCATCCTCAATATCCGAAGATTTAAAACCCTGTCGGCTCAATTTCCTGCGGAGTGTTGTCTTTGTTATGTTTCCAGTACGGTTTTCCTGTAAAAACGACTTAATCTTATCCTCTATTTTCTTTACTTCTGAATTCATATCTTCCTTTTACTTCAAATTTACAAAACTCCATTTGTTTCTTTTATTCAATATTACCCAAAAATAGATTATAAAATAAAACGTCTCTTCATTAAAAATCAGTAACATTTAACACTCAACAATAGTGCGAATAATGCTATTGAAAAAGAGACTATGGCATGATATCGTCCATATACTTCGCTTTCTTCTCTTCAAACTCCTTTCGAATAAGCGTTTTATGCTCCTCTCGTATCTTTGCTCTTTTTGACTTAACGGGTCCTAATTTTGGAGGTCTATATTTAAAGACGAGGAGCAAAATAAGAATAACAAAAACGATTTCCACATACGCAATCCACGGAGGAATATACGAATTTTTATTCCAAAAATCAATTAACGGCGTGCCCCAGTCAGGTACTTCTGGCGGTTTACCTTCTTCACGGAGCATTTTCATGTCTGTATTAACCTTGAACCAGACAACTAATGCAACAAAATAATGAACGATGATATGCATAATAACAAAATAGATACAACTCTCGATACCGTAGAAAATAAGAGGTAAAGACCATTTACGTGTTAAAAAGATAATTGGCACCATAAAAACCGCTATGATAGCATAGGTCTGCCAATGCTCAAGTAAATGGGTGTAAATGATGTCATACAGTTCAGCAAATGTCATATAACAAGCCCTATCTTTGTTAGGAAACTAAAAAACCACTGTTTATATAAAGATATTATAATACAATTCGTATCATTTTTATCCATTAAAAACGGAAGCCATGTTCTTTTCGAAACATGGCTTCGTTGCGGTAACTATATCGTTGGGAAGTCTGTGGTGATTATTCAACATTAATACGCACACGATGCGCCTTAGCGGATTCGCTTTTCGGCAATCGTATATTTAATACGCCATTTTTATATTTTGCCTCGGCTTTTTCCGCAACGACTTCACAAGGCAAAGGAATGACACGAGAGAAGGAACCATATTGACATTCTGCATAGTAGTATGAACGGTCCTTCTTTTCCTGCTGGAATTTCTTTTCACCCCGCAGGATAAGCCTTTGCCCCTGAAGCTCAACCTCAAAATCCTTTTCGGATAAGCCTGGCATTTCTGCATTTATGATGACCTCATCATCACTTTCTTCGACATCTACCGCAGGAAATGTTGCGGTATTGAACACGTCGAAGAAGAAAGGTTCATGCGTGAGCCAATTTCCCGAATCCTTTCGGGAGGTTAACAAACGGTCAAACCAATTGTTGACGGTTTGCCGTAAATCGTTTAATCTTTCTTTAATTTGAACTGGAACCAACGTGTTACGCATAAACCTCACCTCCTTTTATTTTTTATATGGGCAGATTCACTCCTGAACCTGCCCATTTATTCCTTAACTGACAGTAACAGGAATTTGTTTTGGTTTGGCTTCTTCTTTCTTAGGTAAGTGGATAATCAATACACCATTCTTCAGTTCCGCCTTGATTTTCTCCTGATCCGTCTTATCACTTAACTGGAATTGACGGAAATAGGGATATAATTCAAACTCCCGATAGGTTGGGTCTACATTCAAATTGCTTTTTGCAACAGCCTTGATAGTCAGGATGTCATTCTCCACCTGAATCTGGACATCTTCTTTCTGAACACCAGGTAAGTCCGCAATGACTGTTAAACCTTCTGATGTCTCAAAGATGTCCACAGGCGGTCGTAGTGTCTTTGAACTGTCCCGTGTATCAGGAACATGTTTAGATTGGGTCTTGACAGGAATTGTTGTTTCTTTCATAGCCAACACCTCCTTTTTTATTTAGTATATTAACTTACAGATATTGCAATTTGTTTGGGTTTAGCCGATTCGGCTTTAGGGAGCGTTAGCATCAAAATACCATTCTTATACTCCGCCTTGACTTTATCCGAATCTACATCGACAGGAAGTGAAATTGTGCGGATAAATTTACCAGCACCACGCTCATTGCGATGGAAAGCCTCCGGTTTTACATCCTTCACCGCAGGTTTCTCTCCTGCAATGCGGACAGTGTTATTAAGAACGGAGACTTCCAATGTCTCAGGGTTAATCCCTGGAGCCAATGCCTCTACGTAGACATTATCTTTATCCTCTGCAATATTGACAAGAGGATAAGTACGTGCCGAAATACCTGGCAAGAACGAGAAGCGGAACGAAGGGATGTCCCAGACATCCTCATTGAAAATGCGGAACAAATCATCCATCTCACGTTTGATTTGTTCTAATTCTTGAATTGGATCCCACCATCTTCTCATAGCTAACACCTCCTTTTATTAAGGTTTAGGTTGTTTCTACATTTTTCAAATTTCATTCTACATTCAGCAAACACCATGCCAAACTGAAATGAATAAAAAGTGTCTGAAAACACAGGATTTTATATAGGCTGTTCCTTAGTGAAAGATATACCTGTTTCATTTCCATACTTAAAAATAAAACACCCGTTTCACATTGACACATAAGCCAATATTCGAACTGTCCAACTTGTCCAACTCCCAACTATAACCCTTTAAAATCCATTCCAAACTATGTTATAATACTAACAATCCCTCCATAATCTATCCCAAATAAATATAAATTAGGTAGTTTTATATATGTGGTATCGATTTGCTCCGATAATCTTATTGATATTATCGAATCTGTTCATGACTTATGCGTGGTATGGTCATTTGAAGGATATGAAGAGTAAGCCTATATTTATGGCAATTGTATTTAGTTGGTGTGTAGCGTTTTTTGAATATTGCCTTCAAGTGCCTGCTAACCGTATTGGGTTTCAGTTTTTAAGTTTAAGTCAGTTAAAGGTACTTCAAGAAGTTATTACGATGGTAGTATTTGCTATTTTCTCGGTTGTATATATGAAAGAGCAAATTCGTATGGATTTTGTATGGGCTTCCATGTGCCTTGTGGGTGCTGTATATTTTATGTTTCGGGGTATGTTTGCTAATTAGACAGTTGTCCACACGGACATGAATGGGGGTTGTTGTAGAATATCCAGTACGCCTAAAATGTCGGGATGAGGAGAGATGTAATCGGCGTATTCTTTTATTTCTTTATGTGCATTGGCAGGGCATGCGAAAAAGGCCACCTGTTCGCGAATAGCAATATCACCTGAGGTATCTCCGATACCTACTGCTTCGTTACGATTGGACTCCAATTCATTCAATATAACCTTTATGGCTTTACCTTTATTGACACCAGCAAGTGATATATTCAAATAGTAATGGCTCGGTTGGATAACTAATTCAGGTCCACCCTGTTGTTTGACAAAATTATAGATAGTATCTATCATTTCATTAAATAATTCTGGCTTCTGGCTGAACAGTGAGAGTTGAGCTTCTTTTCCAAATTGATAAATAACTTCAGGTTGCTTAGATAACAGTTCTTTTTCAATAAATAATCGTAGGTTGCGTAATCCTTGAATTTTTTCTGATGTTACACCAGGACCGAATCGTGACATATTGTCTTTTAGTGTATAAATAACTGCGCCGTTTTCACATACAAGTGGAGCACGCAAATCGAAAATCTTTGCCCAGACTTCTACATAAGGTTGAGGTCTACCTGTGCATAAAATTAATGGTACGGGATAAGGACTGTTTCTTCTTCTTTTATGAAAAAACTCTGCCAATTGTTTAAAGGTATCCCAGTTCCATGCCTCTGAAGTTTCCGGAGAAAGGCATCCATCAATATCACTTACTATCCAGCGATAACTCACCAAAATACTCCTTGTTCATTTATTCATTATGATAAAAATGTGTAGAGACTATAAAGCGATTGTTGTTTTGGAATTAATTTTCTTGTCTGAATTTATTGGATATACTAACAATTACCATGAATAGAATACTAATGATAAAATAAAATACAACGGAAGGTAAACATAGCATTTCAAAATCGCTGTCATTCGCCCTGTCAAAGAACTGTGCAGACATGTAAGTATCCATTAAAATTGAATTAAGGGCTACAAATAAAACACTGATTATATAAGAGATGATAAGGACAAAAACTTTTCCCCACAGTCTAAGGCATTTCCAGAAATTCGTTTTAGCATTTATAAATCCTAATATAAGCATAAATATGCCAATGATAACAGAGGCACCGAAATATCTAATATAAGAGGAAAAATAGGCAGGTATGGGATATATCAATAAGTGTATTACAAAGAAAGCAATAAACCACCCCCACATTAACATAAAGTAAAAACTGGGATTCCGAACGTATTTTATCATTATTTAATACACAATTTTTATCACAAGAGAATTCATTATTGGATTAAAGAATCTTTCAGGAACTCTCTTTTTATAGTGTTGGTAAGAACGGGAACCACTGTTTAAAGAACGCGATGGCTTCCGGGGCTCGTTTTGTTGCGGAGACGACATATTTGCCAAATGCTCCACCGCCAAAGGCATAATATCCAAATGCTCCACCACCTATGGCTATAACGCCTACCACTGCTCCACCTATAGCAATTGCACCGACGGCAACACCTCCGATTGCTATTACACCCAGCGATAGGCCACCTATCGAGACGATGCCAATAGATAGACCGCCAAATGTAATAATGCCAACAGCCATACCACCGATAGCAATCCAGCCTCTGGCAATATCACCAATGGCAATAATCCCGTTAGCAACCCCTCGCATTTCGTTCTTTTCAACATCAGGACCGATGGCAATATCAATAAGTGGAAGCCCAAAAACAGTTATAGTTGACTGTTTGCGTATACCTTGATACATTTTCTTTTGCATCTTTTGTCCTTTATTTATAATACAGTAATTATAACAATCGAGTATCGGGTTATCAACAAAATCTTAGAATTGTGTGTAAAATT
>JAIWNQ010000232.1 GCA_020216745.1 Candidatus Hydrogenedens sp. | reverse complement strand
AGTAAAAAAATTATATTATGTAATTCACTGAGGGGATTGCTTCAAAGGAGAGATACAATAAAGATTATTTTAAGCATTTACGGATAGACAAGGGACGTCGGTTTGTCAATTGTATGTTATGGTATATATCAATGAGATAGAAGGGTTTTGAGGTTATGCAAAGGATTAGTTGCTGAAGTTTCATATATTTTTAGATGCAAAGGAGTTACCGAAGTTGCAGGAGGAGCGGAATCGGAAGGTTTTATTTGTGGCGATTGATCGTTCTACTTGGTTTGTGTATGTGTCATTCAAGGATAACTGGAGTGCGAAGATTTCCAGTGCATTTCTAGATGGGTTAACCAAAGATTATCTGCATCCGATACGGGTGGTGTTGACATATAATGGCAAGGAGTTTAAGGATCAGTTTAGTCGTGGGTGCAACCAGCCGAGTGGTAATAATTTATTTTACCATTGGCGTCGGGAGTAGAACATCGGTTCTCCCGTCCATATAGCCCGAAGACCAATGGCTTAGTCGAACAAGTGATAACAAAATTGTAAAAATTTTAAAGCAGGATTACTTATGAGCCCAACAATTTAATAGATAGACTAAATCATTATATCTATTTTCACAATTTTGTATACTGCCCGTGGGTGTTGAATAGCAAGATCCAAGTTGGAGGTGATCTTAGAAAAGTATAAGTAGTCTTCTATTTTTACGCCTTCTTTCAATCCCGCTAATTACAATCTATCAAAATTGGGGAAACATAATTTTATACATCTAATAAATATGGAATATTAAACTTAAGGATCTTTTCCTTGATTTTATTTTTTCTACTCCTATAGAATTTTTTCTTGAAATTTCGAATTTTTGACTTTAAATCATCTAATTCAAAGTTATTTAATCCATTTTCTCTGCATGCAAAGACTGTTCTTTCATTTTTGAATTTTGAGGGTAACATTTTATATAAATCAGAACCAGCCATATAATTTAAAATTTTAATATTAACTTGGTCAAAAGGCACTTCTTCTGCAAATAAAAATGTCTCTGTTATTGTTTCTTCAGTTTCCATGGGTGCTCCGATAATAAAATTTCCCACAATATATATGCCTACATAATTAGCATGAAAAATAAGCTCCCTTACTTTTTTAAGATTTATATATTTTTTATAAAATTTTAATATTTCTTTATTTGTACTTTCTATTCCAAAACTTATAATACTAACACCTGCAAATTTGGCAATTTCCAAAAATTCCTTATCTATATTAACCCAACTACTTAGAGCTATTTTCATATGTTTAGTTAACTTTTGGTTTTGAAGTAAAGACAACACTTCTTTCGCTCTATTTAAGTTATATGTAAAATTATCATCTGTAATCCAAATATTCTTAAATCCATTTTCTCGAAGACTTTCAAATTCTCTTAAGATATAATTGTAAGTATGAGTTCTTACGTGCCCTCCTGATAAAAACTTTCTTTGGCAGAATGAACATTTAGATCCACAACCTCTTGAAGTTTCTACTAATGCTGATTTTTTCCGCATTCCCAATTTTAATTGTTCAGGTAATAATGATCTATCCAACAATGGCAAAGAATCTAAATTATCGATGAATAAAATTCCACTTCTCATGTAAACCGTATCATTTACTTTAAGGTATACCCCCCTCATATCATGGATCTTTTCATATTTTTTTTCAAGTAATATTTCTAACACTTCTTGTATAATTTCTTCACTTTCCCCTATACAACACACATCACTACCAGGGATCAAACGGGGAAAAAGTCGAAGATCTTTTCCAATGCATATAATCATAGCCTTGGTATTAATTTTCCTAATAATCTCTATTAACTCCTCTCCGTGGTTTATGTTTGTACTTCTTTTAAGCGAAAAAACATCAAACTCTACAACTATTACATCTGCCCAATTAACTAGTAAGAAAAAATTATTGCGAACAAATTTCTCACAGCTAAAATCCAAATAAATAATATCATGATTATCTTTTAAGATAGTTGCTATATACAAAAGTTCAAGTGAATACCCAAACCTTGTCTTTTTAATTTCATTAGGTCGGGGATATATTAGTAGGACTTTGCTCACTAAATAAAATCTCCCTTAATTTCGTTAATGTATATAGCCCCCATGAACTACCATCCTCTATTTGATGATACTTCCATAACCCAGAGGGTAATTGGTTAGAAATTAACCAATCATACGCCTTTTTATATACTTTCAAAGGTACAATCTTAAAGTAATGTATCAGTCCTAACATAGCTATAGAAGTACAATACACATCAGAATCAACTACATGATTTTTCCAAGGGGCGAATCCTCCATCTTCTCTCTGTTGATCTATCAACCATCCAACAGTTTCCTCAATCATATTTGGAACCGTAGGCTGATAGTTTGTCTTTGCAAAAGCACATAGGATAAAACCAGCTTTGTATGTAATCGAGAGATACTCTTTATACCATAATTTTTCCAGGGTACACAACCTTTCAAGATTTGCAAGTTCAGGGAAAAGAAAAAAAATTAATCCAGTAACTGGAATGCGACTTATATCTCTTGAGTGCCTACCCCATAAATTATCCTTATTTAATTTAGAGAAAATAAAACGGTTGCCTTTTTCGATGTGTTCTGAAAACTTTGTTTTATCTATTAGAGAAAGAAATTTCAAGTTCCATACAGTATCTACTATAGAAATCCAGCCGCCATCACTATTTTGCTCTGATAAACACCTTTCCTTCACAAAACTAAAGATTGAATTTGAAGTTACGCCACTCATAACTAAAAAGGAGGCTGTCTTTGAAAGTCTCATTGTCTCTATACTTTTTTTTTGCATCTCAATTAAAATATTTTTAATTGCTTTTATACATATAAAGATATTTTTAATATTCTGTTCCTCATAAAATTGGGTATTATCTGACATAAAAAATTCCCACTGTGTAATTATTTTTTCCAGTACAGGATGTTGCCTTTGCTAGATTTTTTTATTATTTCAAAACTAAATGCATTAAGTATTCTATTTATTGCTTCATTATCATTAAATGTTTTAGCTTCTATATATTGAAATTTGTTAACTATTATATCTATAAGGAACTTAGCGAGTCCTTTTTTTCGGAAATCTGGATGAACTACTATTTCTTGAATTAAAACACCATTCTTTGGGAGGCCGCTAACTCTGATGAAACCTAACAATTTGTTAAGGTAGTTTTCTAAAAGATATATATGTCTCTCTTGTTTGATGTCATGTTTTATTTTATTTATTTTTTTAGATATTGCTAAATGCTTTTTATCAATACTATCCAAATAATTTAATAAAGAAATTATATTATTTAAATCCGTTTTGCAAACTCTTCTAACCCAAAAATCCTTTAAAAATAATCGTTTAAAGTTATTTATAAAGATATCTTCTTTGGTACTATCTGGAATATTAGCCTTAAATACTGTCTCTTTTTCTAATTTATATATATTTTCTTTATCTGTAATTGGGTAGGGATAATCTGAACCAAATAAAATTCTATTATTCCCGACAAATTCAATCATATTTTTAATAGTTTCTGGAGATCGAATTGTAGATGTATCAAAAAAGATGTCTTCAAAGGATTTTAATTCTCTAACAGATTCTATTACACCTTTACTCCGAAAAGGGAGATTCCTACCAGAGTGGGCTAAAATTATTTTTAACTTTGGAAAGTTTTTCTTTATATTTTTAAGCACGCCAATTTTATATTCAATTAATTTTTCTGGCAAGCCAAAACGTTTCAGAGAACCAGGATGAATTAACAAAAAAAGATTATGAGATTGGAGAAACTCATAAGCAGGGAAGAAAAAAGATGTATTCTTACCTAAAACAAAATGTTCTTTGAAACCTGCGATAACATTCGGATTGATGCTATCTAAATGGTTGTTAGAAATCAGGAAAAAAGGAATAAATAATTCTTTACTAAAGTTAAAAGATTCTATTATGTACTGATTTGATTCATCAACTCTCTCAATATTTTCTAAAGTAAAGGGAAATATTACAGACTTGAATATCCCATTTTTGTAAGCTATAGTACTATAATTTTTATAATCATTAGATTTTCTGTCTATATGGACATGAATATCAAAAATCATCTGTTATTAATATACTCATCTTTTATTTATCTAAATTATACACTATAAATTATTTAATAACAACTACAGCTGCAATTCGTGCAACCAAAACACCATGGTGAATTAAAAATTTCTTCACAGATTTCTTCAGGAAAAGACATTGCCTTAACTTCTTCAAAGATTGGTTTTTCATACACTTCTTTTTCTTCACAGTTAATCTGATTCATCTCTTCCATTGTTTTTTCTCCTTTCAATTAAAATTTCTTTTTTTATCCATACTTTAACGAGCTCATAAAAATCTCTTTCTAATTTTTCCTTTGAGACACTATATTGAGATAATAATATATTCAATATCTCCATTACAGTTTTCTCTCCATTGAACAAAGAAAGCATTTTGAAAGATGTAGCATTAAGTCTAAAAATATCTCCCTTTTCGGTATCAAATAAAAAGTACTTATTTTTTTTTCCATAACTTCCACACCATAAAAAAAACCTTTCATTGTTAAAGATGTAAACTATATCATTCATATTAATTATTCCCTTCCTTCCAACATTGAGGATCCTCAGCCATATAATCCCCTAAGACTGCAAATGCAATTGCTCTACATCCACTACATTTATATAAGTATTCACAATTACTACATTTCCCTTTCAAATTATTTCTATTTCTTAGTTCCCAAAGAAGACCTGAAGTATACCAAACCTTATATAAGCCATCTGTAAGAATGTTTCCGATAGGGATAGGCAATCTTCTACATGGCAATATAGTGCCGTCGTGAAGAAGAGTTAGCATGCCAAATCCTACTGGGCAAAAGCCATTAATGTTATAATCTATCAATCCCCATAGAGGTCTATGAGTTCGTATTTCTAAAGAGGATAATGACCTAATTCCTTTTTCTTTATGAATGTATTCATAAATTCTTTTTAATTCCAGAGGTTCTATCCAAAACTCGCTGATGGGTACTTTTGATATAGGAGTGATCCTTTCAATTTTTAATGCATCCACACCTATTTTGTTAGATAAATCTATAATTTTTGATACTTGATCAAGATTTTTTCTATGCAATGTAAACATTATAGATACAGTTAAATTATTAACCTTTAATAATTTCAGTGTTTCTATAACTTTGTCGAAAATTCCCTTCCCTCTTATTGCATCATTAGACCCAGCATCACCCCCATCTAATGAAACTTGAATTTCTTTTAGTTTTTTAAAACTCTTTAACTGCTTTATATCATCTTCTTGGATGAGAGTCCCGTTAGTTAATATTACTATCTTACTAATACTATTAGAAGACTCAAAAAACTCAAGCAATTTGAAAATTAAATCTTTTCGTATGAATGGCTCTCCTCCAGTCAATGAGATATGTCCATGTCTTCTCCACTTTGATAAAGTATTTTTAATTGTTTTTGCTATATTCATAATTGTCCCATCTGAAAGTTCTGAAAATGAAAATGAACTTTGATAACAATGTCTACATCTTAAATTACATCTTTCTAATATATGCCATTGTATATAAAATTCCATTAATTTAATTCTACTTGCTTGCATATTAAGATCCTAAAAAATTACATCTTATATAAAGATGTATTTTATATAAAAAATTAAAAAAAAAAACAACTCTCTTTTATATTTTAATAATTTTAATTATAGCGGACTGAGTAACACCAAAACAAAAAATGTTTTCCCATAATATTTGGGGGAAAGGGATAGTAGTTAGTTGGGAGTAGATGGGCAGAAGGGAAAGCAACTAGTGTTTGAGATAATAGATCGAGAGGGCAAGATATGGGGGGAGGGAGTACTGGATGTTAAGGCAGAGACGCTAATGAAAAAGATATTGAATAAGGTGAAGCGTGGGAGTATTATATATACAGACCGGTATAAGGCGGATGATACCCTTGTAACGCATGGAGATTATTTTAAGCATTTACGGATAGACAAGGGACGTCGGTTTGTTAATAGTAGGGGATATATCAATGGGGTAGAGTTTTTTAAAGTTAGTCGAAGGAACGGTTGCAGAAATATCATGGGGTGAAGGGTAAATATTTTCCGTATTACTTGAAGAAATTGGAGTTTCGGTATAATCATAGAAAGAGTGATTTTTATAATCCTCTTTTTGGATTTAATAGATAGTTTCCTTAAATTTAATGAAATTATCCGAAATAATTTTTATTTACTCCTGTTGACAGAAAAGGTATGAAACCCAGGAGCATAAATCGTCAATTGTCCCTGGTGTATACAATGATGTTATAAAAGGAACAGATTCAATAGGGACATCAATACCATAAGTATCCATTACCAGGGATTGGAAGGCATAGGTCTGAACCACCATTGTGGATAATGCATCTTTTACACCCTGAACTTGAGGTTCCTGGTCAGAACGGAAAGTGAGCATAGGAGTTATGGTATAACCGCAGAGTTTCTCCGGGGTTTCTTCTACCTGCCAGTTGCTCATCAATGATACCCAATAGAACCATATCTCCCAGTATTCTTCTTCGCTCACTTCTCCGCAGGTTGTTTCGCTTGTTAATTTTGCAGTCCATTCTCCAATAGGAATAGGTGCATCCTGAATAGACAGGTCTATGATACAGATGTTACCTTCAACATTCACAGCAACTGCATGATGATAGGGCCAATAAAAATGCATAGGTTCGTCTGGAAAAGGAATTTCATTAGTTGAGACTAAGTTCTGGAATACAATTAAGGGACCTGTAATATTCATTGAAGCAACATCAACATAAGGTTGAGCAATTACTTGCTGAATTTTTGTTTCGGTCAATTCGTTTGAGTCGAGTATCGGTTCCGTTTCGGGGATAGGGTCAGGGGTTGAGGCGATTAAATACTGTAAGAGAAGGCTTCGGTCCTGACAGGCTTGGTTTATTATAGACCATGCTATCGGGACGAGGTCTCCCTCTTCAGAACGAATTTTTGCCTTCCGAACATAAACACTGATTTGTTCCGCTCGTTCTTTCGAGATTGGTTTTAGATTATACGGGTTAGGAATAGGCTCTTTTCCCTGAGATATAACAAGTTCTACTGGACTATGTACGACCACCAACTTCCCTGCCTCTGGCTTCTGGGAGATAACCTTCCCTTCCTCAATAGTATCGCTATACTGGCGAGTAATCGTTCCAACCTTTAGTCTCGCCGTAGTAATTAAAGTCACAGCATCGTTTTCTGATAACCCCATAACATTTGGTACCTCTACCATCTCAGGACCTTTCGATACAACCAGATTCACCTTGTCTCCTGGTAGCAACTTCTTGCCGACTGATGGGTCCTGAGAAATAATATAACCAGATGGATAGATATCGGAGAACATCTCAGAGATTGTGCCGATACTTAGAGACACCTCTTTAATTATTTCTATACCTTCTTCTAACCTAATACCTATAATATACGGAACTAAAACATACACAGACCCCTTCGATACCATCAAATTAACAGAACTCCCCTTCCGTACCTTTTCGCCAGGACCAGGAACCTGCTCAACAACATTTCCTACCTTTACATCTTCCGAATTAGTATAGGAAATCGTACCAGGCTTTAAATGATATTCTTTTAACTTCTCTATAGCCATACTCAAAGAAATTTTTTCCACATCTGGCACTGTAACCCTAAAACAACCCGTGCTTATTAAAGATAAGGTTAAAATAAAGAATGTTATTATCTTATGAATATTATTTGTCATTCTTGTTTCTTTTCAGAGTTTAACTTGTTTTATCTTACCACATATTGTAATATTGACAATATGCAATATTAAAATATACATATATGTTTCATTTTCGTTCCACTAAAATATAATAAATTTAGTAAAATAATAACGTACAACAATAGGCTGAGAATTAAATGAATTGTTCTGTTTGTAATCTTAATCCTGCAGTTGCTAAATGTTCCGTTTGTGGGCATGTCATCTGTAAGAATTGTGGGGCTTTATGTCCAACGTGTAAAAAACCTGTGTGTCGCTCCCATTTATTCTACATGCCTACAGGGCAGATTGTCTGCCGAAATTGTGCCCCATCAAAACAATCACAACCCTCAGTAAAAATAAACGTTTCACCATCTCCCCCAAAACCAGAACCTAAGAAGCAAGAAGAAAACGTTTCTCTGAGTTTTGAGGATTTATCCGCTGAATTGGGTGACGTCTCCATAAAAGTAAAAGATAAAGTCGAACCTGAATCTACAGGAGAAAAAATGGGGGCTAAGGAGCCCATAATAAAGAACCCACTGGATGATGAGCATGTCGAGAATCCATTCAATTTGTCCGCAGAAACACAAGAACCCGCAGGGACAACCCCTACCAGTGGTTACAAACATTTAAAGCGGAAACCAAGTGATGACCCTAATGAGTTTCGTATCTTAACTGCAAGTTCACCAAAGCCGACACCTATGTGGGTTAGTGGTTTGATAAGTGCCATTCTCGCTTTTATCTTATCTCTACCATTAACCAAGAATACTGGGACAGCGTTCTTTCCTCCGCTCTTTTCATATTCGATAATCCTACTTGCAGGGGGCTCTATTGTCTGGAACGGTTATGGATTGCTTCTGTCAGAAGACAGCACATTTAATAAGAGGATGTGTATCCCAGGTATCATATTCGCCATTATTGCCATCATTATTGCAATTATTGGACTAAAATAAAAAGGGTCTTATATGATTGACATCGGTGAAATATTACAATTCATTATCCAAAACAAATGGACTATAGCGGTAGTTATTCCCGTAATTCTTGTCATCATTATATTAAAAATCCGTGGTTAATATATTGTTAGTCCAACAAGAACCTTAAAAACAATTTTCAATTTCATTAAGAAGAGTTGGTTAATCACTGATAAAATAGAAGTTTTTTATAAAAATTAATGGTAGGCAACCATTTATGATTGACTTGACAAAATACATTACTCGTGATTTAGTTTGTGTCTACAAAGATGCAGAAACCAAACCATTTATTCTTGAGAAGATAGCAAAATTAACTTCGCATCATAATGAGGAATTGCTATCGCGAGAAAAGGAGGTCTTGGATACATTCTTAGAGCGTGAGCAGTTGGGCTCAACTGCTTTAACAAAAGGTATTGCTTTGCCTCACTGTCGAATGTCAGGCATATCAGATTTTATTATCGGCATTCTTGTATCACCTGAAGGAGTTGCTTATGGGTCTATGGATGGATTAAAGAGCCGAATCTTCTTCTTCGTAATAGCACCAAAAGAGAGCGGAAAGGAATATTTAGATATCATGGCAGAAATAGGTTCTTTTCTATCCAATGAAGAAGTAGTAGAAAAACTAATGAATTCAGAAAATGACGAGTTTTTGTTTAATACATTTTTGAACTTATGGGATGAATATTCACATAAGGAACACAATAAAGAATGACCCAGAGTTGTGGATGCGGTCCTCATTGTACAGTCTCCAATAAAGAAAACAATATTTGGCAAAACCTTAAAATAATTCTATATAACCCTCGCGTTTCATGTCCCACATGGAACGCTTTCCTTATTGCGTTAATCATTCTCGTCTTTGGTCAGGTAGTGCATTTCGACTTTGTCTATTACGACGACTATGTCTACACAGTAGGAAAAATTAACAAGGGAAATTTATGGTCACCTCAATTCTTATACTGGGCTCTTACCTCCACAGATGATGGTTTTTGGGCTCCTCTAACGAAAATCTCACACCGAGTAGATACTCACGTGTTTGGTGATAACGCTCATGGGCACCACTTGATAAATCTCATTCTTCATACTTTAAATGCTCTGATTCTTTGGAGGGTTTTATGCAGACTCACAGGAGATGGTTTGCTACAATTCCTTTCAGTTTGTATTTTCACTTTACATCCGTTGAGGATTGAACCTGTTGCATGGATAGCAGGAAGGAAAGACCTTTTATCAACGTTCTTCCTGCTATTGATGTTGTACAAATACATGGATT
>JAIWNQ010000231.1 GCA_020216745.1 Candidatus Hydrogenedens sp. | reverse complement strand
GGAAGTATTCACGAATGAAATCTGACTACTTAAAAGTCCTACTCTTTTTCTTCTTATCCGCTTTATCTAAACCTGTAAGTATCATTTTTCCCTTATTTCTCCCCGTATTAGATTTTCTTATTGTAGGTAATAAGGAACAGGAAAAAGATAATATTAGTCTTCTAAAACAGTTGTTACTTTATGTCCCTTTCTTTATTATCTCATTGTTCATTTTGCTAATAACACTACACGCTGAGCAAGAAGCAATTGTTCCCACTGGTGTCCTATCACCATTGCAAAGAATACGAAGGGTTATCGTATCCTCATCTGCGTATGCTCTTCTTACATTCATTCCTATAAACTTACATATCCCGTCCGGTATCGAGTACTACCCATTCTTTACTGTTTATAAAGGAGTACCTGTTTACGATAGGGTACAGGTTGTAATATTCTCTTTACTCGTTCTTTCTGTAGTATCCACTTTTTGGATTTTTTCACCTAAAAATATTAAATTTGGAGTGGGTTCTTTTCTTCTCTTTCTCATACCGCTTTTGCCAGTGCTTGGTATTATTCCATTTGGACATCACCTTATAGCAGACCGTTTTACATATTCTGCACACATAGGTTTTTCCTTATTTTTAGTGACACTTTCAACTCGTCTTTATGGTATTACTAAACGTCTATATAATGTTTTGTTATTCCTTTTAATTTTGTCATTTGCAACAGTCACTGTTATTAAATTACCCGTTTGGGAGAATGGAGAAAAACTATTCAGAAATACATTAAAATATGAACCTAATTGCTATGTGTCTTATTGTAATATTGGTTACTCTCTTATCAAGCAAGGGAGTTATAGTGAAGCCATCCCTTGCTTAAAAAGGGCTATTGAGGAAAATCCGTTACTTGCTGGTCCGTATAACGATTTAGCGTTCGCATACCAATCTCTTGGAAGATATGATGATGCTCTCGTTTACTACGAAAAATGTATTCAACTATCAGGTGAGGACCCACAAATACTAAGCAATGTTGCTGTGCTTTACTTCGAGTTAGGAGACTACGAAAAGTCAAAGTCATTTGCAGAAAAGGCGTTGAAGAAAAATAACGATATAAAAAACGCACAGCACATTTTAGAAAAAATAGAGCAGATAGAAAAGAGTAAATTAGGTGGTTAGTAAAGGAAAATCAGGTTTAATAATTTCCTCTCCTAAAACAAGTTCTAAAACACCAAACTTCTCATATCTAAATAACTCAGCGTGTCCTATTCCTTGGCTTCTACCTTTTTCTGCTGTGTAATTCTTTATAGCACTTGTGATAACCTGATTTTTTAATTCTCTATCAGCTTTCTTAAGACCGTCCATGTTAATACCTAATGTACTCGCCTCTAATAATAACGAATCTATTGTCAAGTCCATCTGTGTTTCATGCTTTAATAGAGATTCTATCTTCTTATCAATTACAGCACTTATGTCAATGTATGCATTTACACTGTATGGCTTCTTAGCGAACCAATATGCTTCACTTACAAAATGTGGTTGATACAAACCGACAGTACCAAACTTAGGATTACTACTAAAGGAACACGCCTCATACGTTACCATTGCGGTATACCTGTGGTCAGGATGATCCTCACCTGGAGCAAATGGGTCCCATGAAAAAACGATATTAGCCTTCACCTCTCTTATTACATCTATAATCATGTTTCTTACATATTTTCGTGGAACATCTTCTAATTCTGAATCTAAAAAGTTACCAAACCTTACTTCCTTTAATCCTAATACCTTACCTGCTTCTATCGCCTCTAACCTCGACTTTTCTACAACTTCTCCCTCACTCAAAGAAAACGTTCCCTTTCTATTGTCCGTAAGAATTAACTCATAAACATTATATTTTTTCTCCTCTACTAACCTGTATATTGTCCCTGCACACATAAACTCCATATCATCGCCGTGAGCAACTACTACCAATACATTTTTCATATCTTTTCTCCAAAAACTACTTACTTACAAACAACGTTATAATAGACAGGCACAATTACTTTTCCCTTTTAAACTAAAAACTTCTTGTATATCAAAACATTATAGTTTTACTGGCATTATAATGTTCAGATATCTCTCATCTTCTTCCTTCTCGGGATTTAGTGGTTTTATAACACATGGACTGTTACTATCCTTTACCGATAACACAACTTTATCTGTTGTAATATGTTCAGCCACATCGACAAGGTACTCAATATTAAAGCCTATTTTTACATCTTCCCCTTTATACTCCGCTTCCACAATATCACTAAACTCACCTACCTCTGGGTTCTGCACATCTACCTGCAACTGACCTTCTTTAATAATCATTTTTATTGTCATTGTCTTCATTGCCTCTGCTCTCTTCAATACTTCCTTCCACTCCTCTGTTTTCAATATAACATGCTTACTATAATCTTTAGGTATTACTATTTCATAATTTGGAAATGTCCCATCTATCAAACTACACGTCAAACATGTTTGATTAAATTGGAAACTTGCCCTCGACTCACCTACACATATCTTAACATCACCTGTCCCATCCATCTGATTCATTATCTCTTTAACCGCTCTTTCAGGAATCGTTATTCTTACATTCTTCTCTTTTGGAACATTTTCCTTTTCTCTTCGTAAACTCATCCTCTTACCATCCGTTGCAACAACCGTCAATTTACCACCAGACATTTCAAATAAAACACCTGTTAATGCATATCTCGATTCTTCGGTGCACACCGCAAATGCAACCTTCTTAAACATATCCATTAAAAGCGATTCTGAAATGATAACTGGTTCTTCATCCTCAATATACGTTACTGGTGGAAACTCATCCGGTGGCATCGTTATATATTTAACTTCTGTTCTACCACTCTTCACTACAACCTGATTTTCTCCAATAGATTGAATATTAACTTCACCCTTCGATAAGTGAGATAATAAGTTCGAAAATAAATGTGCTCTTATTGTTACTTTCCCCTCTTCTATTATTTTACATTCACTCAATTCCTGCTCTATCGTCATCCTTAAATCTGTACTCGTCAATTTTAAAATGCCATTTTCCGCTGTTATTAAAATAGACGATAGAATAGGTAACGATGACTTAGCTGGCACAGCATTCCTCACTTTTAATAATGCTTCATTTAATTTTTCCTGTTCAACAGTAATTTTCATAGCATTTCTCCATTATCTCTTTTTTTTCTTATTATTTATATATAAATATCAGTTTAGTTGTAGTAGTTTATGTTCTTTTGTTAACAACTATTAAAGATTATCTATTTTACATATTTAAAAGCAACTTCTTTATGTTAAGAAGATGTTTATTTATTTGTTAAAAACTTATAGTTATTAACAAATGAGTATTCTTTATAAATTTTTATGTTTATATTTTGTTATTAAAATTTGTTTTATTAACAATATTTTAACACGTTATAACCTATAATCTAACAACTCTTAAAAATTCTTCTGGTGTTACAATCCCCTGCTTTATTTTTTCTCTACAGTGGTCAGCCATAGTCTTCATTTTAGCTGTCTGTGCTATTGTTTCAGGAGTTGCACCATCAGCAATTAATTTCCGAATTTGTGGTGTTATCTCCAATATTTCAAAAATCCCTGTTCTACCTTTATATCCTGTGTGATAACAATTATTACATCCTCTTCCACGATATAGTTTTTTAATAGTAGTAGGAAGTCCTACCTCCTTCAATATCGATGTACTTGGTTTATACTCTACCTTACACTCCTCACATGTTTTTCTTACAAGCCTTTGTGCAATAATTGCAGTAAGTGCGCTCGATATCAGGTACGAAGGCATACCCATATTCCTGAGTGTGTTAATCGCATCGGGTGCATCGTTCGTATGGAGAGTACTAAATACAAGATGACCTGTCATTGCTGCTCTGATTGCAATATGTGCTGTTTCTGTATCCCGTATCTCGCCAACAAGGATAACATCAACATCCTGTCTTAACGCCGCCCTTAACGTATTTGCAAATGTCACTCCAATATCAGGGTCAATTTGCACTTGGTTGATTCCAGAGAGCTGGTACTCAACAGGGTCCTCAAGTGTTACAATACTTTCAGTCATCACATTCTTTTGATTAAGTGCCGCGTAAAGTGTTGTTGTCTTACCGCTCCCTGTAGGACCAGTAACAAGTATCATACCGTAAGGTTGCCTAATTAGTTTTACAAGTTTATTCTGCTCTTTCTCATCAAGCCCGAGGTCACCTATCCCCGACAGAACTGCAGACTGATCCAGAAGACGTAGAACGACACGCTCACCTAAAAATGTTGGAAGTGTTGCTACACGGATATCCAACTCTCTCCCTTCCACCTCTAAGTTCATGTGTCCATCCTGTGGATGTCTTGTCTCTGTAATATCAAGATCAGACAATATCTTTATACGAGAAACCACAGCATTTTGCATATTCAGGTGAATACTCATCACATCATGTAGAATACCATCAATTCGATATCTTACTCGCATCTCTGGTTCCTGTGGGTCAAGATGAATATCTGTTGCCCCTGCTTTAACTGCACCCTCAAGGATTGTTTTCACTGTGTTTATAGCAGACATGCCAGATGCTTCTTTTGCTATCTTTTCAAACCGCCTATCCTGTGTGATAGAGGAAGGAGCAACACGTTTAATTTCTGTTTTCTCTGACATTTCTTTCTCCTTTTCAGGTCGTTCTTTTGTTATTACTTTTTCTCGTGCCGATATTGTTTGTTTTTTAGGTTGTTCTACAATAACATTATTATTTAAAAGTTGTTCATACCATTTATCAATTATTGCATCTATATTGTCTACTGCTGTCAACATTGGGTATATTCGCTTACCTATGAGAATAGAAAGGTCTTTTGTCTTCTGTATATTTTGCGGACTGGTGATAAGCACTGTAACTTTATCGCCTTCGATATAAATAGGCAAGACTTGATATCTATGAGCAAGGGCTTCAGGTATCGTATTTAGCGCAGAAACCTCTGGCTTAACAGTTTTTATATCTACATACTCAAGATTATGCTGTTTCGCTAACGTCTTTGCTATATCCTCCCTTTTAACATAGCCAAGTTCAAGTAAAATATTACCTAATAATCTATTCGTCCTTTTTTGAACTCTTAATGCTTCTTCAAGTTGTCCCTTACTAATAATTCCGTCTTCAAGCAAGGCACTACCGAGAGATTTATGTTTTTCTTGAAGTTCTCGAGGATGCCATTCATACCTTAGAATGTCTTCCACTGCGGAGAAGGTTACCTTACCCATTTGAATAAGTTGTTTAAACCATGGAACACCACTCGTCTTTTCACGTTCACGGACTTTATTAAGCTCTTCCTGCGTAATGTATTCGCCTTTAACAAGTCGTTCCGCTATCCGATTTTCATTATTTACCTCATCTGACATACCAGCACTCCATTACATAAAAAATATATTCCATTTAATCTATTTATAATACATCAAATATACATTTTATAATAATAATAAGTCAAGAGAGGAATAAAACATGTTACTTAAAAGTTAAAAAAATTAAATAACGCATATCAAATCATAAAAAAAATCAAACTATGTAACCTACATTATTTTTACAAGTTCCTATACATATCTTTTTAGGTATGAACTTATGCCTTCGCCCTGATACGTTATAATACATAAACACAGGACAAAATCCGCATATTACTAACTACTGACCACATCCCCGCTCACGGAATAATATACTGCTAAATATGTTATTATATATGACGACCCCACGGTAGTTTCAGAATAAATGATGCCACTTATGACATAATTGAAAATTATCTTATATTATCGGTAATATTCTAATGGAATTTATAAGGATTAGTAATGAATATACTTGGTATATCTGCCTTCTATCATGACAGCGCATCTGCATTACTTATGAATGGGGAGATAATCGCATCTGCCCAAGAAGAACGTTTCACAAGGAAGAAGCACGACCCACGTTTTCCAAAAAATGCAGTGGAATACTGCCTTCGGGAAGGGAATTTGAAAATCTCGGACATCGACTGTGTGGTGTTTTATGATAAGCCATTCCTAAAATTTGAACGGCTTATGATGACATATCTCGGAACCGCACCAGCAGGCATAACATCATTTTTTGTTCAGTTACCATCATGGCTATCTGAAAAACTAAATATGCGTGCAACTATTCGTAAAGAGTTAGATTATCACGGTGAAATATTATTTTCCACGCATCACCTTTCTCATGCCGCATCTGCATTTTTCCCAAGTCCGTTTGAAGAATCTGCAATTATAACCCTCGACGGCGTCGGTGAATGGGCAACATCTGCGTATGGCGTCGGTAAAGGCAACAAAATAAAATTATTCAAAGAAATACGTTTTCCACATTCCCTGGGACTGTTATATTCTGCATTTACCTACTTTACAGGGTTTAAGGTAAATAGCGGAGAGTACAAACTGATGGGACTTGCACCGTATGGTGAGCCAACGTATGTAGATATTATCAAGAGGGAACTCATTGATATTCGCGATGACGGTTCATTTAGGTTGAATTTGAAATATTTCGATTACTGTGCTGGCTTGAAAATGACCAACCAGCGGTTTGCAAATCTTTTTGGCGGTCCACCTCGTAAGCCAGAGTCAAAAATTACACAACGCGAAATGGATTTGGCAAAATCGATACAACTCGTAACAGAAGAAATCGTTTTGAAAATAGCACATCATGTACATAAACAAACAGGATTAAAAAAACTTGCGATGTCAGGCGGGGTAACATTAAACTGTGTTGCAAATGGCCGACTCTTACGAGAAGGACCGTTTGATGAAATCTGGATACAGCCCTGTGCAAGTGATGGAGGTAATGCGTTAGGTTGTGCCTTATTAGTGTGGCATCAAGTCTATGGAAAGGAACGCATCCCTGACTCTCGTCGACAAAAAGCCAGTTATTTAGGACCTGAATTCTCGGATGATGAAATTGAAACATTTTTGAGAGAGGAAAATATCCCTTACGAAAAATTATCCGAAAAAGACATTGCGAACCGAGTTGCACAGTTGATTGATGAAGGAAAGGTTGTGGGTTGGTTTCAAGGAAGGATGGAATTTGGACCCCGTGCCTTAGGGGCGAGGAGTATTTTAGGAGATGCACGTTCACGGGAAATGCAGTCCGTTCTAAACTTAAAAATTAAATTCCGAGAATCATTTCGCCCGTTTGCTCCTACAGTACTTCGCGAACACGCCGATGAATATTTCGAACTGAACGGTGCAGAGAGTCCGTACATGTTACTTGTGGCAAATGTACGAAAGGAACATCTCCGCGAATTAACAGAGGAAGAAAAACAGGCTCGTGGGTTCGACAAATTAAAGGTTATTCGTTCTGATATACCTGCGGTAACACATGTTGACAATTCAGCACGAATCCAAACCATCTCTCGTAATGACCACCCGCGATACTACGATATGATAAAGGCATTCTATGATAGAACTGGTTGCCCCGTTATTATTAATACCTCCTTTAATGTCCGCGGTGAACCGATTGTTTGCACACCGAAAGAAGCATACACCTGTTTCATGAGAACAAATATGGACTATCTATGTATGGGTTCATTCCTTTTAGATAAAACCCAACAAAGAGCATGGCACGAAGAAAAAGACTGGAAAAAAGAATTTGAACTGGATTAATAACTATGGCTATGAAAATTAATTACAAAGACAAAAAAGAACAACGGAAGTTCGGAATTTTAATCGGTGCTATTTGTGTATTAATCGGTACTGCACGTTGGGCAATACATGGATTTATAGCACTCCCATATATCTGGTGGGGTATCGGTGCAGTGCTTATCATTTGTGGTATTGTAGTACCTATTATTTTACTCCCTGTATTTTTTATTTGGCTCAAACTTGCCGAAGCATTAAACTGGCTAATGACACGAATCCTATTACTTATTGTTTTCTACCTCATAATAACGCCGATAGGATTACTGTTTCGGCTCGTGAAAGGTGACCCATTACATCGACAATGGCTCCCTAAAGATGCGACATACTGGGAAGAAGTCGAGGTCCAACCCGAAACAAAAGATGAATTCTTAAAGCAGTTTTAAGTATAAATTAAATTATAGATAGTAGTAACAACAAATGGTCAACCAATTAACAGGATAGGAGGTAAAAAAAATGAAAACAATCGTTATTACATCAGGAGTTCGCACCGCTATCGGTTCCTTCGGTGGAAGCCTCAAAGACTACCCAGCCCCTGACCTTGCAGGGCTCGTCATTAAAGAGGCCATTCAGCGGAGTAACGTTGAACCCGAAGCCATCGGCGATGTAATCATCGGTCAATGTATGCAGAGAACCGACGAACTGCCCACAGGTAGACTTGCCGCACTTAAAGCAGGTTTGCCTATTCATGTGCCAGGAGTTACAATCCAAAGAAACTGCGCCTCAGGCATGCAAGCCATCATCTATGCTGCCCAGCAAATCATGCTCGGTGATATGAACATCGTCGTCGCAGGCGGAGTAGAAGTCATGAGTAGAGTCCCATATACCATTGATAAAGCGAGATGGGGAATCCGTTTACAGCATGCAACCCTCGCCGACGGAATCTGGGATGGACTCACCGACTCATGGAGCGGATTAATCATGGGACTTACTGCCGAAAACTTAGCCGAAAAGTACAACATATCCCGTGAAGAGCAAGATACTATCGCACTCAAATCACATAATAGCGCAGAAAAAGCAATTAAAGACGGAAAATTCAAAGAAGAAATAATCCCCATCGAGATAAAAGGAAAGAAAGGAAGTGTTACCATTTTCGAACAAGATGAACACGTCCGCATGGGCTTGACAATGGAACAATTATCCGCATTAAAACCAACATTCAAAAAGGATGGAACAGTTACAGCAGGAAACGCCTCAGGCATTAACGACGCCGCATCAGCGGTAGTACTGATGACTGAAGAAGAAGCCAACCGTAGAGGTTTAGAACCCTTAGGACGACTTGTCGCGTACGGAATGGCTGGTGTCGAACCAGAACTGATGGGCTATGGACCAGTCCCAGCAACAAAACAAGCCTTAGAACGCGCTAAAATGAAACTGGACGACATCGAACTTATCGAACTTAACGAAGCCTTCGCAGCACAATACCTCGCATGCGAAAAACTGTTAGGGCTGAACAGAGATATTACTAATGTTAACGGCTCAGGTATCGCATTAGGTCATCCCGTCGGATGTACAGGAACACGCATTGTAGTAAGCCTCCTATACGAAATGAAACGGAGAAAATTAAAGTACGGATTAGCCACACTCTGCGTCGGTGGTGGCATGGGCATGACAACTATCTGGGCTCGAGATTAACCCCAAAACCAATATATATAAATTTAGCCAAAATAAAAAGGGGCAATCCAAAAAGTGCCCCTTCTATTTCTTTATCCATAACGACACGAATTCACTACTCTATTAAAAAATGCTACGCGATATTTTCAACAGCAAAAACAACGAATAATCACAAATAAATAAAGAAAATCAACAAAAGAAAGACTACAAAAAATGTGCTTGTTGTAATACCTTAGAAACAATTACCTCAAAATAACAAAAAACTAAAATCTCCTTCATTCCATTTCCCATCTCCTTATGTTCAAAAACTATCCTAAACACCCCCGCCCGTGTCTTTTACTCTGCAATTACACAAGGCAAAAAACATTTACCCATAGAGTTTTTCAAATCTTTCCTCCATGCCCTCTGTGGTTAAATTCTTTTCTAAAAGTATAATGTAGTGGGAGCATCCCTGCTCCCCCAAAAAAATAACCATTAACATCCAATCTATCCATTTGGGAACAAGTCCGTTCCTGTTACATACATTCACTCTTCAGGGTAGACACACAGGTCTGCCCCTATGGATGATTCCTCACAGGCAGGAGTGTTTGTGATACTCTTTTTATTTCCGCCTACGCATACCACTCATAGAAACTATCAGCATACCAAACAGAATAACATCTAATAGGTATTTCCACCACATATCATTGCCTAACGATTTACTACCGCAACCACA